>NZ_PIGG01000052.1 GCF_002924445.1 Minwuia thermotolerans | reverse complement strand
CGGCTCAGCAAGCGTCGCCTGAAGCGCGGCGTGTTCCATTCGCTGGTCGACCTGCAGGCCGCCATCAATCGCTTCGTCGCCGAGCACAACCAGGAGCCCAGGCCGTTCGCCTGGACCGCCGATCCCGACCGGATCATCGAAGCCGTCAAGCGCGGGCACCAAGAGTTAGATTCGCTCCACTAGGGGCGAGTGGGCGTTTGACAGTCGTTCTCGTGCCAACAGCAGGGTGTTAAGGTCTATATTCGTGTACTATATACGACACATGACGCATTTCGGTCAGTATGTGCGGGAAAGACGGGAAGAGCTCCGGAAAGGAGATCGTCGATACTCGCTGCGCCAGGTGGCAGAGCGTATTGGCATCGAGCCGGCCTACCTCTCGAAGGTGGAGCGGGACGAGGTGGCCCCGCCGGGAGAGGCCACCACCGTCCGGCTTGCCGGGGAACTCGGCGAGGATCCGGATGTCATGCTGGCATTGGCCGGAAAGGTCTCAGGGGAACTGCAGGAGATCATTCGCAGAAGGCCGAAGCTGTTTGCGCGGCTTCTGCGGGAACTGAAATCCGCCCCGGACCACGCGATCCTCAGTGTGGTTCGCGAGGTCCGAGACGGTGACTGGTAGGAGACAGAGCCCATGACGACACTCGAGCACGACCGCCTGGTCTTCCGCTTCCCCGAGGTGCACGAGGATGCCTGCTGTGCCATCGATTTCCAGCGTACCCTGCGCCTTCCGGATGACGACCGGGAGCATCTCCTTCCGCCGGGCCTCGGTTCCTTCCCGCTGCGCCACGTCGATGACTTCTCGCACCGGCTCCCGCCGAACTGGCACGATAGGGGCGGCGTGTTCTTCCCCATCCACCGGGCAGAGGCCATGTGGGTGAATTTTTCTGCCGATGATTACCCTTTCGCCGTGAAGGTGGCGGCGGGCAAGGTCAACGCCGTGACTGGCGAGCCCTGGGCGCCACAACTGAACCGGGACCCGCAGGACTATGCCGTGTTGCCACGCCAGCCATGGCTGGACGGGTTCTGTGTCGAGAAAGGCGTCATCCGACAGTTCGTGGCGGCCCAACTTGGCGAAGGCGCCACAGCTGAAGAGCAGATCACCGGCAATGGGGAACACGGCGGATTGCAGTTCATCGTCTACCCGATGAAGGCCGATCGCTACGAGGAAATCCGGCGGCAGCGTCAGCAGATGATGGAGGACCGGGTAATGTATTCAGCTCGAAGGTCCGTCATGCATGGCATCCCGGACCTCGTAGAGGATATGGATATGGGGATGGCTCCAGGCGGGCGCATGCGCCAGGAAATCTATGAAGACGAACATGGCCTTGATACATGGGACCAGCGTCATGGCCAGCGTTGTTTCGTGGCGATGGCGGATGCGCTGCTCTGGGAAGCGATCACCGATGAGCAACCGCCGACCGAGCCGCCGACCGCTGAAGACTACAACCTCGCCGGGCTTCCCTGGTTCGACTACTACGACGACAAGGCGGCCGCGCTCGAAGGCGCCGAGAAGCTGGCACACCTTAAGTCCATCCGGGATACGCTCCTTAAGGGAATTCCTCGAGCTGAAGCACGCGTCCGACATGTCGGGCCCTCGAGGCGACCTCGACCCTGATCCCGGACCGGGTCCTGTCACACGGGGAGGCTCGCTGCCAGGTGAGCCTCCCCGTCAGCTGGCGAAAACTGGCATCTCGCTGTAAGTATGATCCATGCTCAATCCATCGGTTCGTGCTGCCCAGGCGCTGGCAGCCGCTTACACGCACACCCATCCGAGCAGGCCACTCGACGGGAAAGGCTACGCTGAGACGGCGGAGGCCAATCTGCTTGAAGGCGTCCGCCTGGAAGATTTCAGGCAGGATTTTGAGCAGGGCGACGGCAATGAACTGGAGGGCAAGTTCCTTGCTGCCCATTCCTCTTCAGCGTTTGCGGCGAACTGCTTCGGGCCCTTCAAGACCCGGCCGGAAGAGCTCGAGCTGGTCGGTAAAGGCGGTTTCACCAAGCTTGGCTTCGAACGCAAGTGCCCGACCGGACTCAGGGGCAAAAGTCCCAACCTTGACCTCGTCGCTCAGACAGACGACCAGATCATTGCCGTTGAATCCAAGTGCACGGAGTACCTGACTTCGCATGAGGCCAGGTTCGCGGACGCCTACTCGGAGAAGATCCTGGATGATCGTCGCGACGGCCCCTGGTTCGCGGAAATGGAACGGCTGAAGCAGGACCCGCGCGGATACGTTCATCTCGACGCAGCCCAGCTCATCAAGCACGCCTTCGGCCTCGCGTACACCTTCCCGGGCCAGAAGGTGATGCTGCTTTACCTCTACTGGGAGCCCGCCAACCCGGAGGCAGACCCGGCCTTTGCCCGGCATCAAGCCGAGATCGAGGCCTTTGCAGAACGCACGAGCGAAGGGTTCCCCCGATTTGCCTCGCTTTCCTACCCGGCGCTCTGGAAGTCCTGGAACAACCGAGAAGGCCCCGACTGGCTTCGCGCGCATGTTGCCAACCTCCAGGCACGCTACCTGGTCGAAATCTGACCTCCGGCAGGTGCCCTGCGGCAGCAGGGCGGGTTAGGCTGACACATGGCCGATCGTGATGACCTCGAAGCAGCTGTCCGGCTCCTGAATGCGCACCCGGACTGTGAACCGGCCTGCAAAAGTGACCCCCGTAGCGGGGTAATCGGCGTCCAAAACTGGGTCTGGCGCAAAGTTCGTGCAGGTGAGCGGGATTCCCGACCTTTGAAGCGCCGTATACGGTAGAGTAAAGGGAGGACTCTACCAGATGTTGCATAAATCCAGCTTGTTGAAGCTGATCCCGCCGGGCTTGGTGGCGAACCGGTGGGCGGTCGACGGTGACGAGCTGATCGTGAATGCCGTCGGTGCCGGAGGTGACGCCGCATGTCCTGACTGCGGGGTTG
>NZ_PIGG01000051.1 GCF_002924445.1 Minwuia thermotolerans | reverse complement strand
CCCGACAGGATCATCGAAGCCGTCAAACGCGGGCACCAAGAGTTAGATTCGCTCCACTAGAGTCGACCGCAGGCCGTGAGCCACCGAAAGGTGCCACTATGGAAACCCAGCCCAACAACGAATAGTAGTTGTACAATTACAGGTCGATCACCCTGACCGCGCCGCTGGCGGTCGCCACCGCGCCGGGCCCGTCATCGTAGAGCTTCGCCTCGACGAACTTGGTCGCCCGGCCGCCGCCGATCACCACCGCCTCGCAGCGCAGCAGCCCGGGCCGGGCCTCGCGCACGAAGTTGACCGTCATGGTCATGGTGACGCCGTACTTGCCCCTACCGTCATCGACCGCCGAAGCGCCGCCGCCGGCCAGCCCGCAGTCCAGGAAGGCCGACAGCATGCCGCCATGGACCGACCCGGCGGCGTTCAGGTGATAGTCGCTGAACTCCGTCTCCAGCACGTAGCGGCCGTTCGCCTTCTCCACCACACGGATCGGCATGTGGTCGGAGAAGATCGGCGTGGCCCTGATCTCGTTGCGAATCATGCGCTCCCTCCCCTGGAACCGGCGTCAGATGCCCCAGGGCATGGCGGGCGTCAATCGCCGCCTCTTCACGCGCGCGGCGGGGGCCGCTACATCTGCATGACAGCCAAGGGGAGAAGTCCATGAAAGTCGCCATCGTGCCCGTCACGCCCTTCCGCCAGAACGCCTGCGTCATCTGGGATCCGGAGACCATGGCGGGCGCCCTGACGGACCCCGGCGGCGACGCCGAGCGCCTGCTGGAGGTGGCGAAGGAGAACGGCGTCAGGCTGGAGAAGATCCTGGTCACCCACGGACATCTCGACCATGCCGGTGCGGTGGCGGAACTGGCCGAGAAGCTGGAGCTGCCGATCGAGGGGCCGCAGAAGGAGGAGACCTTCTGGATCGACCGTCTCGACGAGAAGGCGCAGCGTTTCGGCTTCGGCCATGCCCGCTCCTTCACGCCGGACCGCTGGCTGGAAGACGGCGACGAGGTCACCGTCGGCACCATGACGCTGCAGGTCCGCCATTGCCCGGGCCACACGCCGGGCCACGTGATCTTCTTCCACGAGCCCTCGAAGATCGCCATCGTCGGCGACGTGCTGTTCCGCGGCTCGGTCGGGCGCACAGATTTCCCGCGCGGCAACCATCAGCAGCTCATCACCTCGATCCGGGAGAAGCTATGGCCGCTGGGCGACGATGTCACCTTCGTGCCCGGTCATGGCGACACGTCGACCTTCGGCAACGAGCGCATGACGAACCCCTATTGCGCCGACTTCGTGCAGGTCTGAGACGGGAACACCGGCCTTTGCATCGACGGCGCCCTCGGACTTGATCCGAGGGCCCAGTCCTGCGTTGATGGATACATGGGTCCTCGGGTCAGGCCCGAGGACGCCGAATGATTCTGCGGGGATTTCGGGGAGACGATGATGGCCAACGGACTGCTTCTCGTCGGTTGCGGCAAGATGGGCGGCGCCATGCTGGACGGCTGGCTGGCGCGCGGTACCGATCCGCGGACGGTGGTGATCGTGGAGCCGGCCGAGGCCGCGCAGACGGCGTTGAAGGCGAAGGGTGTCACCGTCGTGTCCGCCGCGGACGACGTCCCGGACGGATTCGCCCCCGACTGCGTGATCCTGGCGGTGAAGCCGCAGATGATGGCCGACGTCGCGCCGGCCTATGCCCGTTTCAGGTCGCCGGAGACGCAGTTCCTCTCCATCGCCGCGGGCACCACCATCGGCTTCTTCGAAGGCGCACTGGGCGGCGACGCGGCGATCGTGCGCACCATGCCCAACACGCCGGCGGCGGTGGGCAAGGGGATGATGGTCGCCTGCCCGAATCCGAACGTCACCAAGGCGATGAAGGTCCGCGCCGGCGAACTGCTGGCGGCGGTGGGCGAAGTCGCATGGGTCGAGGACGAGAGCCAGATGGACGCGGTGACGGCGGTTTCCGGTTCCGGTCCGGCCTATGTCTTCCACATGATCGAATGTCTGGCCGCGGCGGGCGAGGCGGCGGGCCTGCCGGCGGCGCTGTCGGCAAAGCTGGCGCTGCAGACGGTCTACGGCGCCGGTTGCCTGGCGCGGGATGCGGACGAGGGCCCGGCGCAGCTTCGCGTCAATGTCACCAGCCCCGGCGGCACGACCGAGGCGGCGCTGAAGGTGCTGATGGCCGAAGGCGGCCTGAAGCCGTTGATGGAAAAGGCGGTTCTGGCCGCCCGCGACAGGGGACGCGAACTGGGCGGCTGACTCCCCTTGAAATGGGGGGGACTTCCTTGCGATATACGGCCCGGGAGGTTGCCTGCGGACGGACCGCTCGCCAACCCGGTCAGATCCGGAAGGAAGCAGCCGTAACGAATCCGGTCCGGGTCGCCGGGCAATCTCCCGCCCGATCACTCCATGGAGCCGTGCAGGGACGATGACAGAGGCCGGTCCAGCGCCCTATCAGGTTCTCGCACGCAAGTACCGCCCCCAGAGCTTCGACGAACTGATCGGCCAGGACGCGCTGGTCCGCACCCTCTCGAATGCCATCGAGCACAAGCGTCTGCACCACGGCTACATGCTCACCGGCGTGCGCGGCGTGGGCAAGACGACGACCGCGCGGATCATTGCCAAGGCGCTCAACTGCGGCTCGGCCGACGGCCCGACCATGACGCCCTGCGGGACCTGCAAGGACTGCCGCGATATCGCCGAAGGGCGGCACATCGACGTCCAGGAACTGGATGCCGCCTCCCGCACCAAGGTCGAACAGATGCGGGAACTGCTCGACGGCGTGCCCTATCTGCCCGTCCAGGGCCGCTTCAAGGTCTACATCGTGGACGAGGTCCACATGCTGTCGAACAACTCCTTCAATGCGCTGCTGAAGACGCTGGAGGAGCCGCCGGCGCACGTCGTCTTCATCTTCGCCACCACCGAGATCCGCAAGGTGCCGGTGACGGTGCTGTCGCGCTGCCAGCGCTTCGATCTGAAACGGGTGCCGGCGGACGGCCTGATCCGGCACCTGAAATCGATCGCCGACAGCGAGGGCGCGGCCGTTGACGAAGGCGCGCTGCAATTACTGGCGCGCGCCGCCGAAGGGTCGGTCCGCGACGCGCTTTCCCTGCTGGATCAGGCCATCGCCCATGGCGGCGGGCAGGCCGGCGAGGCGCTGGTCCGCGACATGCTGGGACTCGCCGACCGCCGCCGCGTGCTGGAGCTCTACGAGGCGGCGATGAAGGGGGAGGGCGCCGAAGCGCTGACCCTGCTGCGGGAACTCTACGACGCCGGCGCGGACCCGCAGATGATCCTGCAGGATCTGCTGGAAGTGACCCACTGGCTGTCGGCGGAGAAGCTGGCGCCGGGCCACGAACCGCCCGAGGCGCGCGCCGCCGAGGAGCGGGAGAAGGGTCAGGCCATGGCGGCGGCGCTGTCGATGCCGGTGCTGTCCCGCGCATGGTCGATGCTGCTGAAGGCCCTGGCCGAAGCGCGCAACGCGCCATCGCCGATCGCCGCAGCCGAGATGTCGGTGATCCGCCTGGCCTACGCGTCCGACCTGCCCGATCCGGCGGACCTGATGCGCCGTCTGCAGCAGGGCGACGGCGCCCCGGCACAGGGTCAGCCCCCGCAGCCGCAGCCGCCCCGCAGCGGCAATAGCGGCGGCGGGTCCAGGCCGCAGGCGCAGGCGGTCTCCCGCCCCTCTCCGCAGGCGGCGCCGGAACCGGACGGGCCGCCGCTGCCGCAGGACTTCCAGGCGTTGCTGCAGTTCGTCGACGACGCCAAGGAGATCGGCCTGCTGGGCCATCTGGAGAACCATGTCCGGCTGGTGAGCTATCAGCCCGGCCGTCTGGAAATCGCGCTGACCGACGGTGCGCCGGCTGATTTCAGCCAGCGGCTGGTCAACTGGCTGAATCAGCGGACCGGGGCGCGCTGGGGTGTTATCATTTCCAATGCCGGGGGCGAGCCGACCGTTGCCGAGCAGCGCCGGGACGCGGCGGCGCAGCGCCAGGCTTCCGACGAGGACGATCCGCTGGTCCGCGAGGTGAAGAAGTATTTTCCGAAGGCGTTCGTGATCGGCCGGGCGGAGCTTGACGCCGAGCCGGTCCCCCCCGCTCCGGATGACGAGGAGAACGAAGACGGATGAAGAATCTCGGCAACCTGATGAAACAGGCCAAGGCCATGCAGGAGAAGATGGAATCCCTGCAGGCCGAACTGGAGACACTGGAGGTCACCGGGGAGGCCGGAGCCGGCATGGTCAAGGTCACCATGACCGCCAAGGGCGCGGTGCAGAAGGTGAAGATCGATCCCTCCCTGCTCGACCCCGAAGACCCCGAGATGGTCGAGGATCTGGTCGTGGCGGCGCTGAACGACGCCAAGCGCCGCGCCGACGGGGCGGCCAAGGAGAAGATGAGCGAAGTCACCGGCGGGCTGGACCTGCCGCCCGGCATGAAGCTGCCGTTCTGAAGACGCCGGATCTGGAGCGTCACTGAACCATGGCCGCCGCCGATGTCGAACGCCTGATCAGGCTGCTGGCCAAGCTGCCCGGACTCGGTCCGCGTTCGGCGCGGCGCGCGGCGCTCCATATGATCCAGCGCAAGGAAACGGTGATGCTGCCGTTGGCCGAGGCGCTGGCCCAGACCGCCGAATCGGTCGGCGTCTGCGCGACCTGCGGCAATGTCGACACCGTGAACCCCTGCGAGATCTGCGCCGACCCGCGGCGCGACCCGGCGATCATCTGCGTCGTCGAACAGGTCGGCGACCTCTGGGCGCTGGAACGCGCTTCCGCCTTCCGCGGCCGCTATCACGTCCTGGGCGGCGTGCTCTCCGCGCTGGACGGGGTGAGCCCCGAGGATCTGAACATCGAGAGTCTGATTCCGCGCGCCGCCGACCCGGCGGTCACCGAGATCATCCTGGCCACCAACGCCACCGTCGACGGACAGACCACGGCCCACTACATCACCGAGCGGCTGGAAGAAAGCGGCGTCGAGATCACCCGGCTGGCGCGCGGCGTGCCCGTCGGCGGCGAGCTCGACTATCTCGACGACGGCACGCTGGTGACTGCCTTCGCCAGCCGCAAGGGCATCTAGGTCGTTCCACGAAGGGGTGGAGGGATACACTTGGCGTCCTGGGGCTTGACCCCAGGACCCAGTTCATTGGTTCGCCGGGCCCTTGGATCAAGCCTGCCCCGGACCTTGATCCGGGGTCCAAGGGCGACAGCGTTGATTGGACCAGTCAATCAGTCCTCCGGCTGGACGAGCTTGTCCGGACCCACGGTCCGTTGGTCTCCAGCCCGCCCCCGAATGCGCGCGGGCCGGCCATGCCATCCCCCGCGCGCCATGTGGGACTACCGGTAGATCAGCACCCCGTCGTCCAGTTCGGCCACCGGCAGGACGTCCTTCTCGGCGAAGTAATCGTGCTCGAAGCGCCAGGGATCGCGGTCGCCCTGTTTTGGCAGCAGGTGCAGCGAGCGCATGACGTAGCCGGGATTGAAGTTCTCCGGGTCGATGAAGGGACCGAAGTTCATGCCCCGGTCCTCGTCGCGGAGCGTCGGCACGACCATCTCCGCGCCCTTGTCCGCCATGTGGTTCAGCAGCCGCGTCACGAAGCCCGAGATCAGGTCGGCGCGCAGGGTCCAGCTCGCCCGGAAATAGCCGAACACCCAGGCCATGTTGGGCACGCCGGAATACATCACGCCGCGATAGGTCACCGTCTCGGCGAAGTCGAGCTTCCGCCCGTCGATCTCGATCTCCACGTCGCCCAGGATGCAGAAGTTGAAGCCGGTCGCCGTGACGATGATGTCGGCTTCCAGCTCCTCGCCGGACTTCAGGCGGATGCCGGTCTCGGTGAAGCTCTCGATCTCGTCGGTGACGATGGAGGCCTTGCCCGCCCTGATCGCCGTGTATAGGTCGCCGTCCGGGATCAGCGCGAGGCGCTGCCGCCAGGGGCGGTAGCTGGGCGTCAGGTGGGTCTCGTAGTCGAAATCTTCGCCCAGATGTTCCTTCGCCGCGCCGAGCAGCTGGTCCTTCAGGAAATCCGGCTGGGTGAAGGACAGCGTCTGGATCATGCGCTGGTCCTTCAGGATCTTCTGGCGGACGATCTCGTGGATCCACTCCTGCGGGATGTCGAGTTCGCGGAGCTGCGTGGCGAGCTCGTTCTCGTTGGGCCGGGCGAAGAAATAGGTCGGCGAACGCTGCAGCATGGTGATGTGCGCCGTCTTCTCCGCCATCGCCGGGATCAGCGTCGCCGCGGTCGCGCCGGAGCCGATGACGACGACCTTCTTGCCTGCATAGTCCAGATCCTCGGGCCATTCCTGGGGATGGACGATCTGTCCCCTGAAGCTGTCCTGGCCGGGGAAGTCCGGCTTGTAGCCTTCCTCGTGACGGTAATAGCCCTGGCACATCCACAGGAAACTGGCCGAGAAACGGCGGATTTCGCCGGACTCCTTGTCCAGCACTTCGACCGACCAGCGCTTGTCGGCGCTCGACCAGCGGGCGGCCTTCACCTGATGGCGGAAACGGATGTGGCGGCGGATGTCCTGCTCGTCCAGCGCCTCGTCGAGATAGCGCATGATCTTGTCGGCGGTCGCGATCGGCTTGTCGACCCAGGGCTTCCAGGAATAGCCGAAGGTGAACAGGTCGCTGTCGGAGCGGATGCCGGGATATTTGTGCGTCAGCCAGGTGCCGCCGAAGCTCTCCTGGTTTTCCAGCAGGACGAAGCTCCTGTCCGGGCAGTGCTGCTGCAGGTGGTAGGCGGCGTCGATGCCGGAAATGCCGGCGCCGACGATCAGCACGTCGAAATTCTCGACGGCTGCATCGGCGTGCCGGGCGGGCGCGGCGGTGACGTTCATGGGCTTCGCTCCCCCGAAGACGGACTTACGTTTGCGTCAACGGGATAATGCCATCGGCCGGCGCACGCAAGTCGATCCCGGTCAGGGCGGCGGCGAATGGACAGCCCGGGCAGGGCGGCCTAGCGTTGCCGTCTTCATTTCCTGGGGAGGAAGCACGATGTCATTCGAAGACCTGATCGGCCGCATGGGCGATGCGGTGTGCCGCGGCGCATTCGAGGAGGCCGCCGCGTGTTTCACGCCGGACGGCGTCTATCACGATGACTTCTACGGCGCGTTCGAGGGCAGGGCGGAGATCGCGCGCCTGTTCTCGGATTTCTTCCACCGGGACGGGGAGAATTTCCGCTGGACCTTCCACGAACCGGTGGAACAGGGCGGCGTCGGCTATGCCCGGTACCTGTTCAGCTGGGATTCGCGTCTGCCGGATTCGAAGGGCGTGCGCGCCGGCTTCGAGGGGGTCTCGATCTGCCATCTGAAGGACGGGCTGATCGCCAGCTACGAGGAGGTCGCCGCCACCCAGACGGCGCGGCACATGATGGGTTTTCCGGCCCTCAGGCTGGCGCGGCTGGTGGAGCGGGAAACACGGCGGCTGCTCGGGCGCGCGGACATGAAGCCCCATCTGGAGCGCTGACGGATCGGGTCAGGCGGAGGCCATCGCGCGGGCGTCGAGTACCGCCGTGGCCCAGTCGCTGGGCCGCTCCTGTGGCAGGTTGTGGCCGGCATTGTCGAAGAAGCGGTGCTCGTGCGGGCCGGTGAATTTGGGCGCATGGGCGGAGGTGTCGGCGGCCAGCGGGTCGGCGGTGCCGTCGATGGTGATTGCCGGAACCCCGATGTCGGGCTGCTTCGCCAGTTGCGCTTCGATGTCGGCGACCGCCGGGTCGCCGTCGACCAGGCCGTAGCGGTGGCGGTAGGAGTGAATGACCACGTCGACGAAGTCCGGATTGTCGAAGCTCGGCGCCGAAGCCTGGAAGGCCGGATCGCCGAAATACCAGGTCGGCGACCAGGTGCGCCAGAGATAGCGGATGACGTCGCGGCGGTTCTCCTCCAGCCCGCGCCGGCCGCGATCCGAATGGAAATAGTACTGGTACCAGAGCTGCGCCTCCAGCCAGGCGGGGCCGGGCTCCATGGCGCGGGCGATGTGCTGGATATTGTAGGAATTGCCCGACACCAGCGCGGTCACCCGTTCCGGCCAGAGTGCGGCGACGATGCAGCAGGCGCGCCCGCCCCAATCATAGCCGGCGAGGACCGCGCGCTCGATCTCAAGCGCGTCCATCAGCGCCTTCAGGTCGGCGCCGAGCGCGGCTTGCTCGCCCGAGCGGGGCGTGTCGCCGGACAGGAAACGCGTCGGCCCGTAGCCCCTCAGCCAGGGCACGATCACCCGCGCGCCCGCATCGGCCAGGATCGGCGCCGACTGCCGGTAGGCGCGCACGTCATAGGGAAAGCCGTGTCCGAGAATGACCGGCCAGCCATCGGCCGGTCCGAATTCCCGGTAGGCGACCCGGAGGACGCCCGCATCGATCATGTTCTCCGTCATGAAGCGGAAACTAGTTCCGTCGTCCCTGACCGTCGAGCGTCAATGCGAAGGATTCTCAGCAAAGCGGTCCAGGCCGGCTACTGCGCCGTCCAGCCGCCGTCGACCATGATCGTGGTACCGGTGATCAGCGCCGCGGCCGGCGAGGCGAGGAAGACCACCGCGCCCACGACGTCCTGTACCTGACCGAAGCGGCCCATGGGGATGCGCGACAGCAGATCCGGCCCGTAGACGGGGTCGTTCAGCCGGTCGGTGGTCATCGGCGTCTCGATCGCGGTCGGGCCGATGGCGCAGACACGGACACCTTTCGGGGCCAGCTCCAGCGCGATCGACTTGGTGAAGCCTTCGACGAAGTGCTTGGTAGCGGCGTAGACCGAGTTGGTCGCGCGGCCGACCTTGCCGTAGGTCGAGGACAGATTGATCATCACGCCGCTCTGCTGGCGCTCCATGATGCGCGCCGCGCCCTTGGCGACCAGCACCATGCCGCGGCAGTTGACGTTCAGCATGCGGTCCAGGTTCTCGACCGGGATCTCCGTGACCGGATGGACCGTGCTCATGCCGGCGTTGTTGACCAGCACGTCGAGCCGCTCCAGCCCTTCGAAAAGCGCCTCGATCTGGCCGGGTTCCGAGACGTCGCAGGTCTCCGCCCGGGCCTTGCCGCCAAGCGCCTCGATGTCGGCGACCAGTTCCTCCAGTTCGGAGCGGGTCCGCGAGACGCAGATCACCTCCGCACCCGCTTCCGCCAGCGCCTGGGCGCAGCCGCGCCCGATGCCGCGGCCGGCGCCGGTGACCAGCGCCGTCATGCCGTCGAGGCGCATGGAGGGCAGTATGCCCTTCCTCTCCGTCATGGCCGTCCCTCCCTGTATGGTGAGCGTCTTGTTCTGTCAGACCGCGTAGCCGCCGTCGAAGAGCAGGCTGTGGCCGGTGATGAAGCTGCCGACCGACGACGAGAGGTAGACGGCGGCGTCGCCGACCTCGTGCGCCGAGGCGAAGCGGCGCAGCGCGGTGTTGTTCTTCATCGCCTCGACGAACTTGTCGGAGACCTGCTCCCTGATTCGGTCGAACAGGCCGGCGTCGATCACGCCGAGCTGGATTGCGTTGGCGCGGATGCCGTAGCGGCCTTCCTCGCGGGCGATGCCGCGCACCAGCGCCTCGATGCCCGCCTTCGGAACGGTCGACAGGATGTCGCGCGGCGGATGACGGGGAATGCCGGCCGACGTCAGCGCCACATAGGAACCGCCCTGCTTGCGAAGGTGCGGCAGGCTGGCCCGGAAAACGCGGTAGAAGCCGTTCAGGTCGCCTTCGATCGTACGTTCCCACTCGTCGGGGTCGATGTCGCCGACATAGGCCATGGTGATGTCGGCGCCGACAGCGAAGACGACGGTGTGGATAGCGCCGAAGCGCCCGGCCACGTCGTCGAAATAGCGGACGACCGCCTCCCGGTCGGAAAGGTCGAGCGCCGCCGCGTGGCCCTTCCGGCCCGCCGCCTCGATGGCGGCCACGGCGTCGTCGGCCCTGGCCTTGTTGTTGCGGTAGGTCAGCGCGACGTCCGTGCCGTGCGCGGCCAGCCGTTCACAGCAGCCGCGGCCGATGCCGCCCGAACCGCCGACCACGACCGCCACGCCCTCCGGATAATGCGGGGTCCCGCCCGCCTTGATGACTTCCTCGGCCATGTCTTCACTCCTCCCCGGTTCGTTGTTTCCGGCGTCCGGCCCTCCCCGGCCGGGCGCAGCCTACATGTGGCCCGGCAGCCAGGTCGCCAGCCCCGGGAACAGCAGCACCAGCCCCAGCGCCAGGATCATCACCACGACATAGGGCAGGCACGACATCCAGATGTCGCGGACGCCGACGCGGTTGAGCGCCTCGCAGCCGGGGGTGCCCTTGATCTGCTCTATGATCCCCTTCAGGTAGAACAGGTTCATGCCGAAGGGCGGGGTCACATAGCCGATCGCCACCGCGATCATCAGCATGACGCCGAACCAGACGGGATGGATGCCCATGGATTCGACCACCGGCATCATGATCGGCGTGACGATGAAGATGATCGCCGCGCCATCGATGAACATGCCCAGCAGGATCGCCAGGCCGAGGAAGATCAGCAGCGTGCCGTAGACGCCGACATCGATGCCGACCATCATCTCGGAGATCATCCGCGCCGATCCGGAAAACTGCAGCAGGCGCGAAAAGAGCGCGCCGCCGACGACCAGGGTCAGAACCATCACCGAAACCTGGCCCGCGTCGGTCAGCATCTCCCTGAGCGCACGGAAACTCAGCCGGCCCATGCCCAATGCGATCACCAGCGTGCCGAGCGCGCCGATGCCCGCGGCTTCCGACGGTGTCGCCACGCCGCGCCAGATGCTGCCGAGGACCACGGCGATCAGCACCATCGGCAAGGCGATACGGCTGGTCGCGATCAGCTTCTCGCGCATCGGCGGCCGATCCTCCTTTGCCAGTCGCGGCGCCAGTTCGGGGTTCATCGTGCAGCGGATCAGGATGTAGATGCAGAACAGCACGGCGATCAGCAGGCCGGGCACGGCTGCGCCGAAAAAGAGATGCCCGACCGGAATGCCGGTGAAGCCGCCCAGCAGCACGCCGATCACGGTGGGCGGGATCAACACGCCCAGTGCGCCGCCCGGCGGCAGACCGCCGATGGCGAGACGGACATTGTAGCCTCGTCGGATCATCTCCGGGATGGCCAGCACGCCGAGGACGAGGACCGCCGTGCCGCCGATGCCGGTCATGGCGGCGATCAGTGCGGCCGCCGCGACCGTGCCGATGGCGAGTCCGCCGGGCACGCCGGCGGTCCAGTGATGGATCGCCTCGTAGATCAGGTTGCCGATGCCGACGCGGTAGAGCGCGATCGCCATGAAGATGAACAGTGGCGCCGCGATGAAGATGTCGGTCGTGGCGGTGTCGAAGATGGTCGAGGGCACCATGCCGAGCGCCCGGTCGCCGTGCAGGATCAGGATCCAGATCAGCGAGATGCCGATCAGGGAGAAGGCGACCGGAAAGCCCGTCGCCAGGAAGAGGATCAGGTTGGCGAAGATCAGGATGGTGATCAGTTCCGGGCTCATCGTCCGCCCTCGCCGCTCTCGCCTTCGTCGCCGCGGAAGGCGACGCGCAGGTCACGGATCAGCTTCGCCACGCCCGTCAGCAACAGGACCGCGCCGCCCAGCGGTATGGCGAACTTGATGGGCCAGAGCGGCGGGGCCAGGATCGTGGGCGCGGTCTGGCCGCGCTCGAAGGCCTGGTGAAAATACTCCCAGCCGGTCCAGACGATGATCACCGTGATCAGGAAGAAGACCGGCGCGTAGAGCACGTCGAGAATGGCGCGGCCGCGCGGCGGCAGCGCACCGGTCAGGATGTCGACGCGCACATGGGCGTCGCGGCGGTAGGCCTCGGCGACGCCGAACATGAGCAGCAGCACCATCAGCTGCACGTTGACGTCCCAGGCCCAAATCGTCGGGCTGTTGAAGAGGTAGCGGGCGCCTACCTCGAAGCCGACGATCAGGGTCATCGCGAGCAGCGTCCAGGACGAGATCACCGACATCCAGCCGCTGATCCTGTCGATCGACTTCAGCCGATCCATCGGGCCATTCTCCAGGATTGGGAACATCCGGAACGCCGGCCCGTTCCGGGGCCGGCGGCCGGCATGGTTCCGGCGGCGGCCGTACGGCCGCCGCCGGAACCGGTTGCGTCAGTCGATCTGGCCGAACTCACGCTGCTGCTGCTTCACGATCTCGACACCCTTGGCGGCGAGTTCGGAACGCTCCGCGATCTTGTTCCACATCTCGACGGCGATCCCGTTCAGCCGCGCCTGTTCCTCGCCGGACAGTTCGAGCAGCTTGACGCCATCGTTCGCCAGGACACCGATGTTCTTGGCCTCGACGACCCGGTAGTCCATGGCGCCGGCCAGGTTGCCGTAATCAACGGCCATGTTGATCACGTTCTGCAGGTGCGGCGGCAGGCTCTCCCAGGTGTCGCGGTTGAACAGCCAGTGCCCGGCGCCGGCGTTCAGGTTCGGCTCCACGATCGCGGTCTTCAGAAACTCCTGCAGGCCCTGGGCGACGATGGCTTCGGCGCCGTAGATCAGGCCGTCGATGGTGCCGAGCTGCAGCGCCGAGTAGAGCTCGCCGCCAGGGATGACCACTGCGGACGCGCCGAGCTCCTGGACCATTTCGCCGTAGACGCCGAGCGCGCGCAGCTTCATGCCCTTCAGGTCTTCGAGACCGCTGATCTCCTCGCGGGTGGCGATGACGTATTCCAGCCCGATGATCGAGGGGAAGTGCTTGACGTTGAAGCGGCTCTCATAGGCCTCCGCGATGACTTCCTTCAGACCGCGGTTGTAGTAGGCGTCATAGGCTTCGTAGGTCTCGCCCCAGGCCAGCGGCAGGCCGATCTCGATGTCCCCTTCCGGGATGTCGCCGACGTAGAACGCACCCCAGCTGTGGCTGATGTCGATGATGCCCTGGTCGGTGGCGTCGACCATGCCGGCAACCGAGGTCAGGGCGCCGGAATCATAGTTCTCGAACTTGATGCAGCCGTCGGACCACTTCTCGACGCGCTCCTTGAAGCCGGCGCCGACCTTGTTGTAGAGCGCCAGCGTCGGCGGATAGGCGTTGTGGTACTTCAGCGTGAAGACCTCGTCGCATTCGGCGCGGGCCTGCGAGACGCCGACGACGACAAGCGCCGCCGCGAACGCCACCGGCGCGATATTCCTGATCAGGGTCTGCATGTCTTCTCCTCCCCGTTGTGGGCTTGGCGCCCGTTGCACGAATGCCGGCGACCGTCGCCGGCCTCTGACGCTTCGGCGCCCGGCCGCATTCCCGCCGCGCCGGCCCACCGTTCCCCCACGAACGATGCGCCCCGGCGGCTGCCGCCGGCCCGTTGCGTCCGGTCGGCGCCCCCGGTCAGCGGCCCCCTGCCGCCGTCCGGATCACGCCGGCCGTCTCCAGCGCGTCGATGCGCGCCGTGTCGTAGTCCAGCCACTCGCGCAGCACCTCGGCACTGTGCTCGCCCAGCATCGGTACCTTGTGCACCGCAGGCAAGGGGCTGTCGGAATAACGGATCGCGGGCCCCGCCACCGGGAGACGTCCCTGGCTGGCGTGCTCCACCTCGACGATGTGTCCCCGATGCTGCAATTGCGGGTTCTCGGCGACCTCGGCGATGGTCGCGACCCGCGCCGCCGGCAGGCTCATCGCCATCAAACGGCGTTCGACCTCGGCGGCGTCGAACTGCATCATCCAGTCGGCGATGATCTTCTCGATCGCCTTCTCGTTGGCGACCCGGCTGTCGATGTCGGCGAAGCGCGGATCCTCCAGCAGTTCCGGCATCCCCATCGCCTTGGACAGCTTGGCGAACTCGCCATCGGTCCAGGCGGTGATGTGGACGAACCGGCCGTCGGCGCACTCGAAGCAGTGCGACGGGACGGAAACCGGGTTCTTGTTGCCGCGCCGGGTCCGGACCTGACCGAGATGGAGGTACTCGGGGATGGCTGTCATCAGCAGGCTCGTCGCCGCGTCCAGCATGGAGACGTCGACCCACTGGCCGCGGCCGGTACGCTCGCGTCCCTGCAGCGCGGTGACCGCGCCGATCACGGCGTGCAGGCCGGTGAGATAGTCCGTCACGACCGTGCCGCAGACAGTGGGCGGGCCGTCGGGCGGCCCCGTCAGCTCCTGGAAACCGGACAGCGCCTGGATCACCGGATCGTAGGAGGCGCGTTTGGCCCAGGGCCCGTCCTGGCCGAAGCCGGAGACCCGGACCAGGATCAGCCGCGGATTGATTTCCTGCAGCGTCTCCCAGCCGAAGCCCATATCCTCCATGACGCCGGGACGGAAGTTCTCCACCAGGATGTCGGCCCGGGCGACAAGGTCCCGCAGCACCGCCTTGCCGTCCTCGTTGCGCAGATCGACCGACAGGCTGCGCTTGGCGCGGTTGATGGTCATGAAGAACATGCTGTCGGGCTTGCCGACCTTGGAATCGGCCATGCGCATGCCGTCGCCGGTCAGGCCCTCGACCTTGACCACGTCGGCGCCGGAATCGCCCATCATCTGCGTCGCGTGCGGACCGGCGGCGAAGCGCGTCAGGTCGAGGACGCGGATGCCCTCCAGCGGGCCGCTCATGCGCCGCCTCGTTCATGCCGGCCGCAGCCGGCCGGCGTGTCTGCAAAAATCGTCATCGAATGCCTCCCCGGCCGGGCCATTACGCGGCCCGGCGCGGGCGGAGTATGCCAAAGGACGGCGCCCGATGCCATGAAAGGATGACAACGCTGACCCGCGAGTAGCGAAATCAGTCCCGCGCGTAGCCCGCAGGATCGCGGCGGTTCAGTCGGTGAAGGTCCACTCCCCCAGTTCGCAGAGGTCGGTATCGTACTCTTCGAAGACCTCGCCGTCGGCGAACACCGCGCGGATGTCGTAGGCGCAGTGATCCGCCCCGTCCTCGATGGCGACCTCGACCTCGTTGCCGGCCGGCAGGACGTAGCCGTCCGGGATCAGATTGTCGGTCCAGCGGGACTCGTGGGGCGGCGAAACGTGGAATTCGACGATGTCCGCGCTGCTCTGGTTGATGAGAAGAAAGTAGAGATTCTCGGCGCGGGCCCCGAACGAGACCAGCGCCGTCAGGCCCATGACGATGATGAGCGTACGCATTTCCTTGAACCTTCCGGTCTGGAAAGAGTTGGCGGGGATGCCCCTGACTTCACAAGGGATCGGGGCGCGCCATTAGGCGGACCGGACGCGCGGAAACGCAAGCGCAATGCGCAGGGACCGCCGCACTGCCGGCGCGGCGGTCCCTGCGGCCGCGTCAGGCGGCTTCCGGGGCGATCAGTTCATAGCCCGGAAAGCCGTTCTCCAGTTCGGCGTAGCAGGTCTCGTTGTAGCGTTTGAAGCCGCCGCGGTAGACCATGTAGCGGCGCGGCTTGCCCGGCACGTTGGCGCCGTTGTACCAGCTGTCCGTGGTCAGGGCGCCGGGCACGCGCTTCGCGTAGCGCAGGGTCTCGTCGGCCCAGAAATCCTGGGATTCCGCCCTGGGATGAAGCGCCGGCCGGCCGTTCTCCTCCAGCCAGGCGACGGTATCGAAGATGAAGTCGACCTGCTGCTCCGCCAGGGTCGCCATGTTCGACAGAACTGACGGCGACATGGCGCTGGACGGCAGGAACAGGTTCGGGAAGCCGTGCACCATCGTCCCCAGATAGTTCACCGGCCCGTCGGCCCAGACGTCGTTCATCCGGACGCCGTCGATTCCGGTGATGTTCATGGCGCGGACCGGGCCGGAAAGCGCGTCGAACCCGGTCGCGTAGACGATCACGTCGAGTTCGAACGTCTGCTCCGTGGTCACGATGCCCTCGGGCGCGATGCGCTCGATCGGCGTATCCGGCAGGTGCACCAGCCGGACATGGGGCTGGTTGTAGGTCTGCAGGTAGACGTCGCTGCGGCAGGGCCGCTTGCCGCCATAGGGGTGGTCCCATGGCACCAGCCGCTCGGCGGTCCAGGGGTCGTTCACCTGCTCCAGCATCCGCTGGCGGATGAACGCGGAAATCGCCTCGTTGGCTTCCGGCGTGTGGGCGTCCAGGAAGGCGAGCTGGACATAGTCGCCCTCCCAGGCCTTCCAGAGTTCGCGCTCCCGGCCCGCCTCGTCCAGGTCGCTGAAACGCCTGTCGCCCATGCTGGGCGGGTAGGTGCCGCCATAGGTCTCGCGCATGCCCTGCCGCACCGCCTGCGGATCCCGGCGCAGGCCGGCCACCTTCTCCGGGTCCATCGGGCCGCCGCCCGTGGGCGTGACGAAGTTCGCCGTGCGCTGGAAGACCACGACCTCGCTGGCGACCCTGGCGATCTCGGGGATCGCCTGCACGCCGGACGAGCCCGTGCCGATGACGCCGACGCGTTTGCCGCGGAGGTCGACCTCGCGGTCCCTGGGCCAGGTCGAGGTGAAATAGGCCTCGCCGGCGAAGCTGTCGACGTCCTCGATGCCGGGCGCCTTGGGCTGCGACAGCGCGCCGACGGCGAGCACGAGATAGCGGCAGACGACTTCCTCGCCGCCCGAGGTGCGGACCCGCCAGAACCCGGCTTCCTCCAGATATTCGGCGCCGGTGACCCGGGTCTCGAAGGTGATGTCACCGATGACGCCGCAGCGTTCGGCGACGAAGCGGAGGTAGTTCTGGATCTCCGGCTGCTGGGCGCAGATGTCCGACCAGCTCCATTCGCGCACCACCTCGTTGTCGAAGAAGTAGGCGTAGGAATAGCTGTCGACGTCGCAGCGCGCGCCGGGATAGGCGTTCCAGTACCAGGTGCCGCCGACGTCCGACGCGCTCTCGAAGCCGCGGACGCCGAGGCCCCGCTGCCGCGCCGTCCACAGCGCGTAGATCCCGGCGAAGCCCGCGCCCACCACGACCACGTCGCAGTCGGGACGCGTGGCGGCATTTGCTTGTTGGGTCATATCCTCCCCCATGTTGCGGTCGCCCGGGACGCGGCGCGCGGCGGCCGAAGCCGCGACGGCGGACATGTCTCCCCACATGCCGCCCGCACGGCGCCCCTGAACGGATGTTCCCGATATCTAGTCGACGGGGTCGTGGATTTGAACGGCGATTTCCGGGCACGTGACCCGCGGGCGTTCTGTCAGCCGGCTTTCTCGATCAGGCCGGCCAGCAGGCGGCGGTGGCAGCGCTCGGCGCTCTCGCACGTGCAGAGGACGGTCAGCCGCCGCCCCGCACGCTCGCTCAGCCAGTGCAGCGTGCGCAGATGGGAGGTCTGGCTCTTCATCTCCTCGCGGTAGCGCTTCGCGAACGCCTGCCAGGTGATTTCTTCATCCCGGAAGGCATGCAGCAGCCCGGTCGACGGCGCCAGATCGGGCAGATAGAGGTCGGCCGCCTCCCGCTTCAGCCCGCGCGGCCAGTAGCGCGTGGCGACAATGCGCACGCCGTCCCGCTTCGCGTCGGGCGGATCATAGGCATTCTTCTCGTAGCGCACGGGCATGGGGCGGTCGCCTCGTCTTCGTGCACGCGGACTCCATCATGCTAGCGCGTACAGTGCGGCCGCGCGACGGGCGTGGATCGGGTCGTCGATCGATTGGCAATGGTTGGGGGATAAATGGTGGGCGCGGCTGGGATTGAACCAGCGACCCCTACGATGTCAACGTAGGTGAACAGGGCTTACCAGTGCTGACACGGCGTTTACCGTGATTTGATAATCGCTTGCCGGTAAAGGATTAATATCTTACTTTCGCATGTAGTGGTGAGACGGTAAATCACCATGGTTTTCCGGTTTTCGCTGACACAGTGCTGACACAGCGAACCGGTCGGCGACGGCATGCGAGGGATAAGTATGGCAAAGATCACCAAGCGGACGGTGGACGCGTCGGCGCCGGACCCGGCGCGGCGGTACTATGTCTGGGATGACCGGATCACCGGTTTCGGGCTGCTGGTGCTGCCGAGCGGCGTCAAGAGCTACATCTACCGCTACAGGACGGCCGAAGGGCGCGAGCGGCGGGCCACCATCGGCAAGCACGGCGAATGGACGGCCGACCAGGCGCGCGAACGGGCCGACCAGATGCGGCAGGCGCGCAAGGAAGGCCGCGACCCGCTGGACGAAAAGGCGACGGCGCGCGCGGCGCTGACGGTCAACGACGTGCTCGACCGCTATCTGGCTTCGGCGCGGTTCCTCGAAAAGGCCCCTTCGACGCAGGCAATCGACCGCGGACGGATCGAACGGCACCTGCGCCCCCTGCTCGGGCGCAGCTTTGTCGACCGGTTGCGCCCCGAGGACGTGCGGCGCGCGCTGGCCGACATCACGGCCGGCAAGACGGCGGCCAAGGTGAAGACGAAGAAACGCGGCCTCGCGCGCGTCACCGGCGGCGCGACGACGGCGCGGGACACGATCGGGCTGTTGCGGGCAATCCTGAACTGGGCGGTATCGGAGGACCTGGCCGCGGGCAATCCGGCAGCGGCCGTGAAGTTGCCCTCGGCGGGCCGGCGCGAGACCTTTCTTGAAGGCAAGGACGATTATGCGCGGCTGTTCAAGACGCTCGACCGGATGCAGGCGGAGAAGCGGCTGCGAGCGCCCGTGGCCGAGGCGATCCGCGTCATTGCCCTGACCGGCGCGCGTCGAGGGGAGATTGCCGGCCTGACATGGGGCCAGGTCGACCTGAAGGCTGGACGGCTGGTGATCCCGCCCGCGGGCCACAAGAGCGGCCGGCGGACCGGCAAGCCGCGGGTGATCGAATTGCCCGCGGCGGCGCAGGCGATCATCGCCCGCCAGCCCGGGGGCGAGCCCGGCGACTACGTCTTTCCGCCTGCGCCGTCCGGCCAGGGCCGCAGGGCGAGGAAGGCAGGCACGGTTGCGGAGAAGCCGGCGGGGCCGGTCGACCTGTCGCATCCGTGGCGGACAATCCGCGTCGAGGCCGAACTGCCCGAGGGTATCGGGCTGCACGGGCTGCGGCACTCGCTGGCCTCGCACATGGCCATGGCCGGAGCGCAGGCGGCGGAAATACAGGCGGCCATGGGGCACGCGACCATCGCCATGTCGGCGCGCTACGTCCACTGGGCGACCGACGCGCAGCGCAAACTGGCGGAGCGGGCGGCGTCGGTAGCGCTGGCCGGGCTCGCCAAGGCGTCGGGCGATGACAGCGCGGACGTGGTCTCCCTGCCGGGCGCCGGCAAGTGACACCCGAACCAGACGGTCCGGTCGAGCCGCCGGACCTGCCCGATAGCGTGGCCGACACGCTGGCGCGGGAACTTGCGGACCTGGGAGTCGGCGACAGGGAAAGCCGCGCCGCGTTCGTCCGCAGGATTGCGGACGCCTGGCGAGGGCTGTTCTTCGGTCGCCGGGAAGAGGCCCGCCAGGATCGAGCGGTACCGGAACTTCACCGCCTGGCAGTCGAAATCCGGCGGCGATATGGCGAACTGGAAGGGATGGTTTCCGAATACGCCCGCTGGCTGGAATACCAATATCCTGAGGAAGTCCGCGGCGGCGACATGTTTGTCGAAGTCGTTGAACCGACGATCGAATCATGCCGGGAAGAAGCTGAACACCTGTCGGAATCCGAGCAGCACTGGCGGTTCCTCGCCTTCCTGACCGGTTCCAAATCGAACCCGAGACGCGTCCTCAAGCCAGGCACAGGAGGCGGCGCGCTCAATCCCAATCGACCGCAGACCGGCGGCCGGCCGCGCCGCGGCGGTCCCGAATTGGTGTTCGCTGTCGATCTGGCGAAGGCGTGGCAGAATGTTTTCGGAACGCCCGCCGGGCTGTCCGATGAGGCAACCTTCCTGCGCTTCTATCGCCAGTGCTGCGAGGAACTGGGCCTGAAACCGATCAGCCGGTCGGTCCTTGTCCGGGTTTTCAAGATGGGCCGTTCGCTGGGACGCCAACTCGGCGCAGAACGGCCTGGCCGGCCGAAAAAAGGCACGTAAACCCCACCGAATTTTCAGCGGTTTGCAGCTTATACCTCTGCCGCGACCTGACGCACGATCGCCGGATCAACCATGATCCGGAGACAAGACCATGCGATATCTCGACCGGCGCGAGGCGGCGGAGCATCTGGCCAAGCGCGGCGTGCGCTATTCCTGGCGAACGCTTCAGAAAATGGCCACGACCGGCGGCGGACCTCTCTACCGCCTTTGCGGTGGCCGCGCGCTCTACCTCCCCAATGATCTCGACGACTGGCTGGACCAGCGGATGTCGGCGCCGCGGCGATCGACGTCGGAAGTCACGGATGGCAATTGATAATGGGCCGCCGAAAGGGGGCCAGCCCTCAGTACGAGCATGCCGAGCCGCTGGGCGCGAAGCACGTCCGCCTCGGAGAAACCTTGATGCAAACGGAAGCTTGGCAGCATTTGTCGCTGAACGGCCGATGCATGCTGATCGAGTTGATGCGCCTGCACAACGGGCGGAACAACGGCGACATCGTGCTCGGCATCCGTGAGGCGGCGAGCCGTCTCGGCTGCTCGCCCAACCATGCGCACAAGCTGCTTCGAGAACTGGAAGACAAGGGATTTCTCCGTCGCACCAAGGCGGGGCGGTTCGGGCTGGGCGACCGCGAGGCCTCGGCCTGGCGTCTGACGATGTTCGGCACGTTGGCTGATCGCCGTCCGTCAGCCGAATACCGCACATGGAAACTGCCGAAGCCCGCAGCCGAAGCGAAACATGAG
Source organism: Minwuia thermotolerans (assembly GCF_002924445.1). NCBI lineage: Bacteria > Pseudomonadati > Pseudomonadota > Alphaproteobacteria > Minwuiales > Minwuiaceae > Minwuia > Minwuia thermotolerans. Next base: position 4,028 of record NZ_PIGG01000051.1, on the reverse strand, counting down.
TCCCACCGGCAACGACCGGAAGACGCACACGATGCGACTGTTACGACTGTGCCGGACGCACCGGATGACACGGTCGGTCGCACACCATGCAACGGACACGCGGCAATCGGGAGCCTCGCCGGTCGCACCGGATGCGACACTATTAATATACCATCCGGGGAGGGGGCTGCGAGCGACGCGACGGGCGCCACCGGACAATGCGATATCGGCGCATTGCGAAAGGCGTTCGGGTCTTGGGTCGACGACCAGCCGCGCGGGACCAGCGCCCGCGTCGCCCGTGAGATCGGCGTGACCGCGGGACACCTCAGTTCGTTCCGACGGGGCCGCTACGGCCTCGGTCGGGACCCGGCGCAACGGCTGGCCGCCCTGCTGAAAGACGCAGGTTTGCCGAAGTGAACAGACATAATGGCGGTGCCATCTTCGCGAACCAGGTCACAGGGGAACAGAATGCCATCACGACGATTTTGCGTGCGAGTGGCAAAGGCGTAATCTCGGCATTCGGATGACGGTCGGGCCGTTCGGCCGGAAGAGGTGCCATGACTGCCGAGTATCGGTTTCGCATCGCGGGACATCACACACCGCAGACGCTGCCCATGGCGCGGCTGGCGGGCTATCTGGGCCACCTGGCGACGCTGTTTGGCGAGCCGTCCGGCGTGAAGTTCGTCGGCGTCGAGGCGGGATCGACGGTGCTGGTCGCGGGCGTGGACGACAATGCGGCACCGGCGGTGCAGACACGGCTTGACAACGTGGCCCGGGGGCAAGGGCCGAATGACGCCCGATCGGCATTGTCGAGGCTGGGCGACATGCTGGCGGAGGACCGAGCGACCGGCGAGTTGCGCAGAGGCGCGGCGGTCGTGCTGACGTTCCCGGGCGGGGAACCGGCGGAGGCCCAAGGTGTGCTGACAGTCCGGCAAGCGGGCACGATGGACGGCCGGGTAATCCGCATCGGGGGCACCGACGACAACGCCATCGCGGTGCATCTGCGCGACGGCGACACGATCCATACCGGCCTGACCTGCGCGCCCGAGCTGGCGGACCGTCTCAAGGTGCAGTTCCGGACGGGCGTCATCCGCGTTACCGGGGAAGGCACATGGGAACGTCAGGCCGGGACATGGCGTCTGCGCACGTTCCGGATCGCCGATTTCGAAGTCCTGGACGACCGGCCGCTCGACGATCTGTTCGCCGACGTCCGACGGACCTATAGCGGAAGCTGGGCGGACGTTGCCGATCCGCTGGCGACGATCCTGGCCGAACGGCACGGCGACGGTACCGCGCATTGATCGTGGCGATGGACACCTCAGTGCTGGTCTACCTGTTCGACGATCAGGCCAGGCCGCCCCGTCAGCCCGGTTCCCGCGAACCGCTGGCGCATTGCGCCGCGCGGATCACGCACCTGGTCGAAACCCTTTCAACTGACGACGCGCGGATCGTTGTACCGACCCCGACGCTTGCCGAACTGATGGTCCGCGAGGGGCCAGCGACAGGAACGATCGTCGAAAAGCTGAAGCGACATAGTCGTGTCCGGATCGTCGGTTTCGATGAACGCGCTGCCGTGGAGTTCGCAGCGACCCAGGCCGAGCGCGGCCGCGGCCGAAAGAGGGGCCAGACGCCGCGCGCCAAGGCGAAGTTCGACGACCAGATCGTCGCCATTGCCGCGGTCGAGGGGGCAACGCGCATCTACTCCGACGACCGCGACATCCGAAAGCTGGCCGAAGGGCGGTTCGAAGTTGTCGGCATGTTCGACCTGCCACTGCCGCCGCAGGGCAGCCTGCCGTTTCCGTAAGGGCGGGTAGCGGCCCCCGCTACAGCGCCACCTCCGCGTCGGGGCGGCCGGCGGCGAGGGCGTTCATGTAGGCGAGGCAGAGTTCGCAGGACCGGTAGTCGCCCCAGGCGGCACGGTCCTGGCGTTCAATTATCGGAAAGGTCGAGAAGACGTAGCGCACGTCTTCGCGGTCGGTAACGCCGTAGAGATGGAAGAACACGGCGTCGAGGCGGGCGCGCAGATGCAGGCGGCGTTCGTCGTTCCAGATGAAGGGCGGCTTCACGGTCCCGTCGGCCTCGACGTGCCCCATGTCCCGGGCGAAGGGCGCCATGTCGTGTGACGTGTAGGTCAGTTCCAGCACCGCCTCGCGCACGATCTCGCCGGCAGTCTTTGCGCCGAAGTGCTCGGCGTCGAAGCGGTCGGGTGGGACGGCGGGAAGCTGTTCGACGATGTACCAGTTTAGATGGTTTTTTTGGACTTTTTGACGACTTACATAGTCGAATATTATTGCATTGAGATTCCCGGCGAGCAATGAAATCTCGGATATTCCAATACCCTCGCCGATCAGCAACGAAAGAGTATTTCCGCAATATTGATATGGTATAAATGCGGCATCAAATGTTCTATGATCTGTTGGATTAGTTACATCTCTGAATGCCAAGGTCGGTATGAACATTCTATCTTCATTAATTGCTTTCACCCAAAATTGTGGATTAGGGGTGAATTGTGGATCGGCGTGCTGTGCGGCGCTCGTTTGAACGGGGTAGGCCGGGCGATATTGATTTTCCGGGTTAATTTTGATCGACGCCGCCCTATGGTCGAAATGCCAAATCATCTTTCCTTCATATAATGGCACCCATTTTCCAGTGGCACTTTCAAAGATATTTCCACCAATCGGCCAAGCGCCCTCGCGATTTTCCAGTTCATCCCGCGTTCGAAAGTGCTCAGAATCATTGGTCATATGAAATGCCGTCGTGTACTTTATCGGCCAAGATTTTAATGGAAGATCATTGGTTCGATCTACCAGAACCGGCATATTTTGATAGATAGCACGGGTAATTCTGGCATCAACTTGTGATCGAAATGAACCGCGCCGAGTTTCCCGGAGGCTCCGACTTGTGAGAAGAAGGAGCTGTTATGGGAACACAATCGACACGGTATCCGACGGAGGTTCGCGAGCGGGCGGTCCGTCTGGTTTTGAATCACCAGGGCGAGCACGCCTCGCAATGGGCAGCGATCGACTCGGTCGCGGCGAAGATCGGCTGCACGGGCGAGACGTTACGGCGCTGGGTCCGGCAGGCCGAGCGCGACAGCGGCATGCGGGCTGGTACGACGACCGACGAGCGCGAGCGGATACGGACGCTGGAGCGCGAGGTTCGCGAGCTCAGGCAGGCCAATGAGATCCTGCGCAAGGCGAGCGCCTATTTTGCCCAGGCGGAGCTCGACCGCCCACTGAAGCGATGATCGCGTTTATCGACGATCACCGGGAGGCTCACGGGGTCGAGCCGATCTGCAAGGTGCTGCCGATCGCCCCGTCCACCTACCGTGACCATGTCGCCCGGCGTCGCGACCCTTCTCGGCTGTCCGCTCGGGCGCAGCGGGATGAGGCCTTGAAGGTCGAGATACGGCGCGTGTACGAGGAGAACTTCCGGGTCTACGGCGTGCGCAAGCTGTGGCGGCAGTTGAAGCGTGAAGGCTTCGATGTTGCCCGCTGTACGGTAGCGCGGCTGATGCGCCAGATGGGTCTGGAAGGGGCGATCCGCGGCAAGCGGATAAAAACGACGAGTGGCGACAAGGCGGCGCCTTGCCCGCTCGACCGGGTCAATCGCCAGTTCCGGGCGCCGGCGCCGAACAGGCTGTGGGTCTCCGACTTCACCTACGTGGCGACCTGGGCGGGCTTCGTCTATGCCGCCTTTGTCATCGACGCCTTTGCCCGGCGTATCGTGGGCTGGCGTGTCAGCCGCACGGCCCATGCCGGCTTCGTCCTCGACGCGCTGGAACAGGCTCTTCATGAGCGGCGGCCCGTGCGGAGCAACGGGCTCGTCCACCATAGCGACAGAGGAAGCCAGTACGTCTCGATCAAATACACCGAGCGGCTGGCCGAGGCCGGCGTCGAGCCGTCCGTGGGCAGTGTCGGTGATTCCTACGACAACGCTCTCGCCGAGACGATCAACGGCCTCTACAAGGCCGAGGTCATTCACCCGCGCGGGCCGTGGCGCTCGTTCGAGGCCGTCGAGTTCGCTACCCTCGAATGGGTCGACTGGTT
>NZ_PIGG01000050.1 GCF_002924445.1 Minwuia thermotolerans | reverse complement strand
ACCGCGCCGATCCAGTCGCGGTTGTCCAGGTACCAGCGGACGGTTGCCGCGATGCCGGCCTCGAAGGCGCGCGCCGGCCGCCAGCCCAGCTCGCGCTCGATCTTCGCCGGGTCGATGGCGTAGCGGAAATCGTGGCCGGGCCGGTCGCCGACGAAGCGGATCAGGTCGGCATGCGGGCGGTGGCGCGCCTCGGGCGTTTCGTCCAGCACGGCGCAGATCGCCCGCACCAGGTCGATGTTGCGCCGCTCGCCCCGCGCGCCGACCAGGTAGGTCTCGCCCGGCCGGCCGGCGTCGAGGACGCGAAGCAGCGCCGCGACATGATCGTCCACGTGAATCCAGTCGCGCACGTTCTCGCCCCGGCCGTAGACCGGCAGCGTCTCGCCGGCCAGCGCGTTCAGGATGATCACGGGGACCAGCTTCTCGGGGAACTGGAAGGGGCCGTAATTGTTGCCGCAATTGGTGATCAGCACCGGCAGCCGGTAGGTGGCGTGAAAGGCCCGCACCAGGTGGTCCGCGCCCGCCTTCGAGGCGGCATAGGGGCTGGTCGGGCGGTACGGGTCGCCCTCGCGGAAATGCCCCTCTCCCGGCAGCGCGCCATAGACCTCGTCGGTGGAGACGTGCAGAAACCGGAAGGCCGCCCGCGCCGCCTCGTCCAGACCGCGCCAGTGGTCCAGGGCGCATTCAAGCAGCACTTCCGTGCCCGTGACGTTGGTGCGGATGAAGGCCCCCGGCCCGTCGATGGAGCGGTCGACATGGCTCTCGGCGGCCAGGTGCATCACCGCGTCGGGCCGGAAGTCCGCGAAGGCGTCGGCCATCGCCGCCTTGTCGCAGATATCGGCCTTCAGGAAGCGGTAGCCCGGCCGGTCCGCGACGCTCGCGACGTTCTGCGGCAGGCCGGCATAGGTCAGGCAGTCGACGTTCAGCACCTCGGCGCCGTCGGCCACGAGCCGCCGCACCAGCGCCGATCCGATAAAGCCGCAGCCGCCGGTGACGAGAACCCGCATGGCGCTCACACCCCGCCGAAGCCGGCGAGGTCGGGCCAGGCGCGGTCCTTCTCCGAGAGGATCGCCGCGCCCCGGTCGACGGGCCAGTCGATGCCCAGCGCCGGATCGTCGAAGCGGACGCCCCGCTCGGCTTGCGCGTCGTAGTAGCCCGTCACCTTGTAGATCACCTCCGCGCCGTCGGTCAGCGTACAATAACCGTGGGCGAAGCCTTCGGGCACCCAGAGCTGCGCCCAGTTCTCGCCCGAGAGCTCCACCGCCACGTGCCGCCCGAAGGTGGGCGAGCCGCGGCGGACGTCAACCGCCACGTCCAGGATGGCGCCGCGCAGGCAACGCACCAGCTTCGCCTGCGGGCTGGGCGCCACCTGCAGGTGCAGGCCGCGCAGCGTGCCGGCCCGGCCGTTCAGGACGTGATTGTCCTGCACGAAGTCGGCCTCGATGCCCGCCGCGGCCAGCGCGCGCCGGTTCCAGACCTCGGAGAAGAAGCCGCGCCCGTCGCCGTGCCGCGCGGGCCGGACGATCCGCACTTCGGGAATCGCCGTCGCCTCAACCTGCATCGTTCCGCGTCATCCTGATACGCCTCCGCCCGTCCGGCGGGGAGAATAGCAGGATGCGTGCCGCCGTCTCCCGGCGCGTTCGATGTAGCAGTTCGTTCAGCGCGTCCCGGACGGACCGCAGGTCCGGTCCGGGATCCATGCCTGAGCAGGTCCGGAGAACGCCCTGCGTGCGGAAAGGCTCAGGTGTGGGTCCCGCGCCGACGCTTTGCGTCGCGCAGGACGCGCGCGGGGGCGGCGACCCTCAGTTCACCGTGGCCGAGTTCGAGATCCAGCGCTCGATGACCTGTTCCAGCCAGTCCCAGCTCTGCCAGCCCATGGAGATCAGGCGGTAGCGTTCCTCGTCATAGCCCAGCAGCGCCGGAAAGCCCTGCACGCCGAGCTGGCGGGCGAAGCCGATGTCGCGCTCGGTGAGCTGGCGCGCCCGGTCGCTCTCGAACATCTCCCGGAAGGCTGCGCGGTCGACCCCGTGTTCCCCGGCGATATCGGCCAGAACCGCCGCGTCGGTCAGGTCGCGGTTGTCGCGGTAGAACGCGCCGTGCAGCCGCGCCAGGAAGTCGAGGCCGTTCTCGCCCGTGATCTGCTTCACCGCCACCAGCGCCTGGCTGGACGGCAGGGTGTCGTAGACGAAGCCCTCGCGCTCGAAGAAGCGGTGGTCGAAGGGCTGGCCGGTCGCTTCCTCGACATGGTGCCAGTGATTGGCGACCTCCGCCTTGACCCGCTTCGACATGGGCTTCGTCACCCCCGGGTAGAGCCCGCCCATGCCGAGCCGGACCGGGATATCGGGCCAGGTCGCGCGGACCTTTTCCATGTTGGGCGAGAAGCCCCAGCACCAGGAGCACATGGGGTCGGCAAAATAGATGAAGCGGAGTTGTCCCATTCAGGCCGTCTTCTCCTCCGTGAGTCCCAGTTCGGCGACCATCGCCTCGCGCATGCGGAACTTCTGCGGCTTGCCGGTCACCGTCATCGGCAGTTCGTCGCGGAAGCGGACATGGCGCGGGATCTTGTAGTGGGCGATCTGGCCCTGGCAGAAGTCCTTCACCGCCTGCTCGTCCAGGTCCGAGCCGGGCTTCTTCACGACCCAGGCGCAGATCTCCTCCCCGTACTTCGCGTCCGGCACGCCGAAGACCTGCACGTCGCTGATCTCCGGGTGGCGGTAGAGATATTCCTCGATTTCGCGCGGATAGACGTTTTCCCCGCCGCGGATCAGCATGTCCTTCACCCGGCCGGTGATGTTGCAGTAGCCCTCGGCGTCGATGGTGGCGAGGTCGCCCGTGTGCATCCAGCCGTCGGCGTCGATCGCCTCGGCCGTGCGCTCGGGCTCGTCCCAGTAGCCCTTCATCACCGAATAGCCGCGGGTGCAGAGCTCCCCCTGCACGCCGGGCGCGACGGTTTCGCCGTTTTCGTCGATCACCTTGCACTCGACATGCGGCTGGATGCGCCCGACCGTCGAGACGCGGCGCTCCAGCGGGTCGTCGACGGCGCTCTGGAAGCTGACGGGGCTGGTCTCGGTCATGCCGTAGGCGATGGTGACTTCCGACAGGTTCATTTCCGAGACGCAGCGCTTCATCACCTCGGTCGGGCAGGGCGCGCCGGCCATGATGCCGGTGCGCAGCTGCGAGAGGTCGAAGCTCTTCAGGTCCGGGTGCTGCAGTTCGGCGACGAACATGGTCGGCACGCCGTAGAGCGCGGTGCATTTCTCTTCGGATACAGCGCGCAGCGTCGATTCCGGCTCGAAGGCTTCCGCCGGGAAGATCATCGCCGCGCCCTTGGTGACGCAGCCCAGCGTGCCCATGACCATGCCGAAGCAGTGATAGAGCGGCACCGGAATGCACAGCCGGTCGTTCTCGGTGAAATTCATCGCCCGGGTGACGAAGCGGCCGTTGTTCAGGATGTTGATGTGGGTCAGCGTCGCCCCCTTGGGCGCGCCCGTAGTGCCGGAGGTGAACTGGATGTTGATCGGGTCGTCGGGGTCCAGCGCCGCGGTCATCGGCTCCAGGTCGGCCTGCGGCGTGTTGCGGCCGCGGGCCACGACCTCGTCGAAATTGAACATGCCCGGCGATGTCTCCGCCCCCATGCGGATCACGGTCTTCAGATGCGGCAGCTTCTTCGCCTGCAGCTGGCCCGGCGCCGCCCCATCCAGCTCCGGCGCGAGGGTCCGGACCATGCCGAGATAGTCGGAGCTCTTGAACTGCGCGGCGGTGATCAGTGCCTTGCAACCCACCTTATTCAGTGCGTATTCCAGCTCCGAGAGGCGGTAGGCGGGGTTGATGTTGACCATCACCAGGCCGATCCGCGCCGTCGCGAACTGGGTCAGCAGCCATTCGTAGCGGTTGGGCGCCCAGATGCCGATGCGGTCGCCCTTCTCCAGGCCGAGGTCGAGCAGGCCGGCGGCCAGCGCGTCGACCTGCCGGTCCAGCTCCGCCCAGGTCCAGCGCACGCCCTGCTCCCGGAACACCGCGGCGTCCCGGCCGCCGAAGGCCGCCACGGTCTCCTTGAAGACGGCGGGGATCGTGCGCCGCCAGAGCTCGGGGCCGGTGTCGCCAACCACATGGGCCTTGCCGTTGCGGGCCGTCAGGTCGGGTGCGGGTTTCGACGCGTCCGCGTTCATCTCGATCATCCTCCCCGGATGCGTGAATGCCTTCGCCCGATCTTCGGCTTCCCGCCGGTCCAGTCAAGGCGGGGGCTCGCGCCGGCGCGCCGGATCGACTATCTGTTCCGCCATGAGCCAGCCCAGCCGCATATCGCCCGCGCTCTCGCCCTGGGCCTTCTCGGTCGCGCCGATGATGGACTGGACCGACCGGCACGACCGCTATCTGCTGCGGCTGATTTCGCCGCACACGCGGCTCTATACCGAGATGGTGACCACGGGCGCGCTGATCCACGGACCCCGCGACGACCTGCTGCGCTTCGACACCGCCGAGCACCCGGTGGCGCTGCAGATCGGCGGCAGCGAGCCGGACGATCTCGCCCGCGCCGCGGCGATGGGCGCCGAGGCGGGCTATGACGAGATCAACCTGAACTGCGGCTGCCCCTCCGACCGTGTGCAGTCGGGCCGCTTCGGCGCCTGCCTGATGCGGGAGCCGGAGCTTGTCGCGCGCGGCGTCGCGGCCATGAAGCGCGCGGTCGCCGTGCCGGTCACCGTGAAATGCCGCATCGGCGTCGACGACCAGGACCCGGAGACGGTGCTGCCGGACTTCATCGCGCGGGTCCGCGACGCCGGGGCCGACGCGGTGATCGTCCACGCCCGCAAGGCCTGGCTGCAGGGGCTGAGCCCGAAGGAGAACCGGGACGTGCCGCCGCTGGACTACGGCCTTGTCCGCCGCATGGGCGAACGGTTTCCCGGCCTGCCCATCGTGCTGAACGGCGGGCTGACGACCATTGAGGCCTGCCTGGAGGAAGGCCGGCGCCTGGCCGGCGTCATGGTGGGGCGGGAGGCCTATCACCGTCCGATGCTGCTGGCCGAGGCCGAGCGCGGGATCTTCGGCGCCGAGCCGCCGCTGGCCGACGGGCGCGCCGCGGTGCTGGCCATGATCCCCTATGTGGAGCGGGAGATGGCGGCCGGCGCGCCGCTGTCGCGTATCGCCCGGCACATGCTGGGCCTCGCCAATGGCCGGCCGGGCGCGCGGCGTTTCCGGCGCATGCTGGGCGAGGAAGCCCGCCGCCCCGGCGCCGACGCGCGGTTGCTGGAGGCCGCCGCCGACGTTGTCGACTGGACGCCCGCGGCGCGCGCGGCCTAGAGACGGCAGGGTCGGCGGAACTGGCGCAATCCTTGCTGTCACGTTAATGCTAGATTAACCGTTCCGTTCCCGGATGGAGGCGCAGCCAGACGCCATGGCCATGAGTGACATCACGAAACCCGGTCAGCGGCAGGAGATCGCCGACGCCAGCCGCTGGCGCGAGAGTCCGGCGGCCGGCGAGCCCCGCGTCGCCGTCGACGCCCCGCCGCCCGTGGCCGAGAGCCTGGGCCGGGGCCGCCGTGAGCCGGCCGAAGGAGGGCCGGACGCCGCCGGCAATGTGGACACCAGCCTGCGCGAGCGCATCCGCCGCCTGTCGGCCGCGCGCACCGAAGCGCTCCGCGAGCGCGACATGGCGCATGTGGAGCCGCGCCGGGAGGCGCGCGCCGAACCCGAATACGACGATCGCTACGAACCGCGCCCCGCGCCCCGCGCCCGGCGCGAGGAAGCCGAGCCCGCCATGCGCGGCGTCGCCCGGCGCGATGCAGAACGCGAATCGGATGATTTCGATCCGAGACAGCCGGCCCGCCGCCGCCAGCCCGGGCCGGAGGCCGATCCCGAGTTCCGCGCGCCTGCGCGCCGCCGCGCCGCGCCGCCCGAGCCCGCCGCCACCCGCGTCGATCCGCTGGAAGACGAGATGGACGAATTGCACGACGAGGTCTCGCGCCTGCGCCAGGAAGTGGCCCGGCTGCGCGAGGAAGTCGCCCGCCGCCCCGCGGGCGGCGCCGGCGAGCTGGGGCCGCTGGAACGCGCGCTGCAGAAGCTGGCGGAGCGCATGGACCGCATCGACGGCGGCCCGCGTCCCGCGGTGGATGACGGCCGCCCGCGCAAGCCGGGCCGGGGTTTCCTGGGCCTGTTCGGCCGCTGACCGCCGCGCCGCAATCCGCAAACGATCCCCCTCCCGACCCGCTGACGCGGTCACCCTCCCCCTTCGGGAAGGGGGAGGGCAGGGTGGGGGATGCATCCAGGCATGACCTCGTGGGGGATGCGGCGACACATGGCGGCGCGGCCCCCCTTCATCGATCTCATACCCGTCGCGGAGGGCGTTCTCTCAGCCCTGGATGAAGTGCTTGGCCAGCTTCAGTCCCTGGCCCTGGTAGTGGCTGCCGATGCCGGCGCCGTAGAGCGTCTCCGGCGGCTCCAGCAGCCGCTCGTAGACCAGCCGGCAGACGCGCTGGCCGTGGGCGATCTCGAAGGGCACCTCGTGGCTGCGCACTTCCAGCACCGCCGGGGTGCCGCCCTTGCCGCCCTCGTCATAGCCGAAGCCGGGATCGAAGAAGCCGGCGTAATGGATGCGGAACTCGCCGAAGGAGGTGTCGTAGGCGACCATCTCGGCGGCCGAATCCGGCGGCACGGCGATCCGCTCCCGGCTGACCAGGATGTAGAACTGGTTGGGATCGAGGATCAGCGTGCGCTCGGCATTGGCGTGGATCGGCTCCCAGAAGTCCTCGACCGGATAGTGGTCGATCAGGTCCAGGTCGATCAGCGGCGCGTGGCGGCGCGCGCGGTAGCCGATCAGTCCGCCATGGGCCTCGCCCGACAGATCCACCGAGACCCACAGCCCGTCGCGGAAGGTCGGCTGGTCGCCCTCCAGGCTCGCCGGGTCGACCAGCGGCGCGCGCTCGTTGAGCTCCCGGTGCAGGCTGTCGGAGGTGCCGGGCCGCCCGCGCCAGATGCGCAGCTGGTTGAGCCGCTGCCCGGCGCGGACCTTCACCGAGAATGTGCGCGGCGCGATCTCCAGGTAGAGCGGGCCGCGATAGCCGGCCTCCACGGTCTCGAAGCTCTCGCAGCCGTCGGTGACCAGCCGGGTGAAGACGTCGAGCCGGCCCGTCGAGCTCTTCGGATTGGCCTTGGCCCACATGTCGCGCGGCAGGTCCAGCCGCTCCTGCAGCTCCACCATGTAGACGCAGCCGCGCTCGAGGACCGCCGGCTTCGTGAGGTCGATCTCGTGCATGGTCAGGCGCTGCAGCTTGTCGGCGACCGGCACGCCCTTGCCCGGAAGGAACGACGTCCGCACCCGCCAGGCCCGCGGCCCGAGGCGCAGGTCGAGGCTGGAGGGCTGGATGATCTCGTCGGGCACGCCGCCATCGGCAGCGACCGCGCCCTCGGCGATCACGCGCCGCAGCGCCTGGCTGGGCAGGATGCCCGTCGTGCGGGCGCGGGGGGCGGCGGCCTCTGAAGTCATGGCGATGTCAGATACCGGTTCCGGCCGCTCCGGACAATGACTTGCTGACGCGCCGCGCTTGAAAGCCCGCGGGATTCTGGTGTTTATCTGGCGGGAGAAGATCAGGAACCGAAACCCGCCGGAGAGACGCCCCGATGAGTGCCGACGCCTATGCCCGCGACCTGGACGCCCAGCCCGCCAACTACCAGACGCTCTCGCCGCTGAGCCTGATCCGGCGGACGGCGGCGGTCTATCCGGACCATCCGGCGGTGGTCCACGGCGACCTGACCCGCACCTGGGCCGAGACCTACGAACGCTGCGTGAAGCTCGCCTCGGCGCTGTCGAAGCGCGGCATCGGGAAGGACGACACCGTCGCCATCATCTGCCCCAACATCCCGGAGATGTACGAGGCGCATTTCGGCGTCGCCATGACCGGCGCCGTGCTCAACCCGCTGAACTACCGCCTCAGCGCCGGCGAGATCCGTTTCATCCTCGACCACGGCGAGGCGCGCGTGCTGATCTGCGACACCGAGTTCGCGCCGATGGTGAAGGAGGCCCTCGACGGCGTCGGGAACCGGGACCTGATCGTCATCGATGTCGACGACCCGCAGGGCCCGGGCGGCGAGCGGCTGGGCGAGAGCGACTACGAGGCCTTCATCGCCACCGGCGATGCGGACCTCGCCTGGCAGATGCCGGCCGACGAGTGGGACAAGATCGCGCTCAACTACACCTCCGGCACCACGGGCAACCCGAAGGGCGTCGTCTACACCCACCGCGGCGCCTATCTGAACGCCATCAACAACGCCGTCACCTGGGGCATGGGCAACCACGCGCGCTATCTGTGGACGCTGCCCATGTTCCACTGCAACGGCTGGTGCTTCCCCTGGACGGTGGCCGCGATCGCCGGGGTGAACATCTGCCTGCGGCGCGTCGAGGCGGCGACGATCTATGACGCCATCGCCCGCCACGGCGCCACGCATCTCTGCGGCGCGCCCATCGTCATGCAGATGATCACCGGCGCCACCGACGATCAGAAACAGCCCTTCGACCAGACCGTGCACATGATGACGGCCGCCGCGCCGCCGCCGGCCTCGGTGCTGGCGGAGATGGCGCGCCAGGGCTTCCAGGTCACCCATGTCTACGGCCTGACCGAGACCTACGGCCCCTGCGTGGTCTGCGCCTGGAAGGACGAGTGGGACGGCCTCGACGACGACGCCAAGGCGAAGAAGAAGGCGCGCCAGGGCGTGACCTCGGCGATGCAGGAGGACCTGATGATCGCCGACCCGGAGACCATGCAGCCCGTGCCGCGGGACGGCGAGACCATGGGCGAGGTCTTCATGCGCGGCAACATCGTCATGGCCGGCTACCTGAAGAACCCGAAGGCGTCTGCCGAGGCGTTCCGGGGCGGCTGGTTCCACTCCGGCGATCTCGGCGTCTGGCACCCGGACGGCTATATCGAGCTCAAGGACCGCTCCAAGGACATCATCATCTCCGGCGGCGAGAACATCTCCTCCATCGAGGTCGAGGACACGCTCTACGGCCACCCGGCGGTCGCCGCCTGCGGCGTGGTCGCGAAGCCGTCGGAGAAGTGGGGCGAGACCCCCGTCGCCTTCATCGAGCTGAAACCCGGCAAGCAGGCCACGGCAGACGAGATCGTCGCCTTCTGCCGCGAGCGCCTGGCGCACTACAAGTGCCCCCGCGAGGTCGTCTTCGGCGAGATTCCGAAAACGTCGACGGGGAAGATCCAGAAATTCAAACTTCGGGATATGACGAAGTAAACGCAGACGGTTCAGGCGCGCGGGGGTTGGCGGGGCCGGCCCGCGCGCCCCGGCACTGAGTCACGCGGGATGGGGATGGTCTGGCTGGCCCGCGTGCCCTTCTCCCAACGTCTGAGGTTCAGGCGCCCACCCCCTTGGTGTCATCCCGGCCGTAGCGCGGGGCCATGGCTGGTCCGCGTTACTCATTTTCTATGTTCGATTAGGGAGCTTGGGGTTAGAATGTTAGAAACAGTTCGCGACCTATCCCGAGAGAGTTGGAAATGGCATCAAAAGGTCAGCATGTAATTCCCAGCGGCGGGAAGTGGATAGTTCGTAGAGCTGGCTCGTTGAGGGCTTCGAATACGTGTAATACATATGCAGAAGCGTTGTCAAAAGCAACAACAATAGCCAGAAATCAGGGGTCGGGTATTTTTGTTCATGGTAAGGATGGAAGAATTGTGAGGCATATACCGGTTTCCAAAGGGGGGAGCAAAAGCAAATAGCAATATAATGGAGAATGCCAATCCAGATTTTGATAGAAGTGTTTTTCTCAATTGTCCATTCGATGAAGATTATCGACTGATATTGCGAAACATTTTATTCTGTCTTGTATATTGCGATATGGTCCCAAGAATTGCCTCAGAGGACTCAGATTCCGGAAAGCATAGGCTTGATAAAATTCTGCACATGATAGAATCTTGTAAATTTTCAATTCATGACTTAAGTCGTTGTCGCGCGACAACAGCTGGCGAAATCTCTCGAATGAATATGCCTTTTGAATTGGGGTTGGATTTTGGCTGCAAGCAATTTTATGGATATGACTGTGACAGTAAGAAAATATTGATATTGGAATCAGAGAAATATCAATATCAAAAATCAATTTCAGATATTGGTGGATGTGATGTTCTGCATCATGAAAATGAACCCGGCTTGGCTGTCAGAAGAGTTCGGGATTGGCTGAGAGGTTGTGGCATCTCTGTGCCAGCCGGTGCTGATGCGATTACCGGAAAATGCTTGGAATTTGATGAATGGAATTATGACAAGCTCAGCGGGTCAGATTTCACAGACGATGATATAGATAATATTACTATTCCCGAACTGATTGAAAATATGCAAAAATGGAAGGAGTTGAGTAAATAGACCACGCTACATTTTTCTGCATTGACAGACTGCGCGCGCCCTCACGCGTGCGCCATCTCTCCCGCTCCGCCTGATCTGGCCCGCTCCAGCCGCAGCCAGAACAGCCCCAGGATGAGCAGGTTGACCACCCCGCCGCCGGCGGCGGTGGCGTAGCTCCAGAAATAGTCGCCGGCATAGTCGAAGATCGCCCCGCCGGCCCAGGCGCCGGTGCCCATGCCGAGCCAGCCGAAGAAGACGATCCAGCCCATCGATTGCGCCGCGACGCGGGCCGGCAGCAGCATCCGCCCCGCCACCAGGATCGAGGCCATGTCGCCGGAGTAGAACAGGCCGAAGGCCGCGGCCAGGACATAGGTCCAGATCAGGTCCTCGGTGACCGGGAACAAGAGAACCAGCGCCGTCTGTCCGCCCGACATGATCATCCAGCCGGGCACGGGGCCGACGATGTCGGCGACCTTGCCGCCCAGGATGCGCCCGGAGATGCCGGCGATCATCAGCACCGAAAGGACGGAGGCGGCGAGCTCCGGGTCGACGCCGCGGTCGGAAACCAGGGCGACGACATGGACGATGGGCACGGTCATGCAGACGCAGCAGAAGAAGGCGGCGGCGCAGATCCACGGCATGACCTGGCGCGGCGCGAGGCTGGTCGCGGCGGCCGCCTCGATGCTGAGCGCCGGGCCGCCCTGGCGCGCGGCCTTCGCGTCGGCCCGGCTCTGGATCCGGGCCGGCGGGTCGCGCACCAGCATGGCCAGCGGCAGGCCGATCACCAGGAAGGCGACGCCGAGCACGGCGTAGGCCGTCTGCCAGTCATAGGCCGAGATCAGCAGCCGCGCGGCATAGGGACAGACCGCCTGGCCGAAGGCGCCGCCCGCGGCCATCACGCCGATGGCGAGGCCCTGATTGCGGGTGAACCAGAAGCCGGTGGTGGCGAAGATCGGCGTGCCGGCGGCGGCGTTGCCCAGCGCCCCGAAGGCGAAGTGCATCAGATAGTAGTACCAGAGTTCCCCGGTGAAGCTCAGGCCGAAATAGCTCACCCCCATCATGGTGACGCCGAACAGCGCGATGCCGCGCCCGCCCCGGCGGTCGGCCAGCCAGCCCCAGAAGATGCCGAAGGCGGCGGCCGCGACGGCGACCGAGGTATAGCCCAGGGAGACCTCGCCGCGGGTCCAGCCGAACTCGGCCTCCAGCGGCTTCAGGAAGACGCCGACCGAGCCGATGCCGCCGAAGGCGAGGCTGACCAGGCCGAAGCCCACGGCCACCATCACCCAGCCATAGCCGTTGTCGCCGCGGTCGGTCTTTACCGTCCCGGTCATCAAGCGATCCTCCCCTGAACCGGGCGCATCCTGCCGCAGCCGGCGCGCCCGCGCTACCACGCGCGGCTCATGGCCCCATGCATGCGATGCTCGCGTCCTGCGCGGCGCGCCGCGATCCCTCTCCGGGTATTGCGATCCCCCTCCCCGACCCTCCCCCTTCCCGAAGGGGGAGGGAGAACGCGCCGGCGGTCTGCGGATCATTGCCCCCTGGGATCAGGGGGAGGTCGGCGCGAAGCGCCGGGAGGGGGTCGGGAATGGCGGAGTGGCTCCGGTGCGCGGGCCTCAGGGAATCCCTTGGCGTCCTGGGGCTTGACCCCAGGACCCAGTCCTTCGGTTCACTGGGCCCTTGGATCAAGTCCAAGGGCGACAAACTCGGCTGGTCTGTCCGGTTCGAAAACGCCCTACCGCGAGAGCAGTTCCTCGCCGCGGCCGAAGAGGTGGACGACCGAGCTGGCGATGTCGTCCCACATGGGGTCGGGGCGGCGGCCGGTGCGGTGCAGCTTCACGTTGAGGCAGGAGATGACGCCGAAGATGTAGCAGCCGAGCCCCTCGAAATAGTCGATGGCCTCGAAGCGCTCGCCCATGGCGTCCTGGTAGATCGCGGCCAGCTCGTCCACCGGCGGCACGTTCTTCGCCCCCCAGTCCGGGTCCCAGGCCTCCGGGTCGCCCATCATCATCAGCCAGCCGATGTCGAGCAGCTGCGGGCCGATGCCGGCCAGCTCCCAGTCCAGGATCGCCGCGATGCGGCCCTGATGGAACAGCACGTTGCCGGGCTGATAGTCGCCGTGGAACAGGCCCTGCGGTGAGGGCGGCATGGGCCGTTCGCGCAGGATGGCGGCGACGCGGCGGCCGCGCTCGATCCAGTCCGGCTCGTCGGTCTTCTCCAGGATCGCGGCCCAGCGCTCGATCTCGGCGGCCATGTCGCGCGGCTTCTCCCAGTCTGCCAGCTCGGCCCGCCAGTCGAAGCGGTGGATCGTGGCCAGCTCCCGCGCCGCCTGCCGCCAGCCCTCGGCGACGAAGCCCTCGAACTCGGGCGCCGGCTGCCAGATGATCAGCGTCTTCCCGGGCAGCAGCCTGGTCATCACGAAGGGCGTGCCGAACCAGTCCTCGCTGGCTTGCGCGTGCAGCACCGGCGGGACCTTGACCCCGGCCCGGCCCAGCGCGCGCAGCAGCGGCGCCTGGCGGTAGACGTCGGTGTTGCCCGACCGGCGCACGCCCTTCGGCGCCAGGCGCAGCACCACCCCCTCCACGTCCGCGCCGGCCCGCGTCACCGTGAAGCCGAAGCTGAGGCCGGCATGGCCGTCCGCCATGGGGCCGAAGTCCCGGATCCCGTGATCCGCGCCCCAGTGGGCGGCGACGAAGCGCGCCGCTTCGTCCCGCAGTTCGTCGTTCGCCTGGCTCATGCCACCTCCCCGGGGGCTCGCAACCGCTTTTCTCCGGCGATGATAGCGTTGTAGAAACATCCCTGTCTGCCCGGCCGTGCGCGCCGGGCCGGGGAAGGGGAGAGATCAATGGGCATTCTGGACGGCAAGGTGGCGCTGGTGACCGGCGCGGGGCGCGGCATCGGCCGCGAGGTGGCGCTGGACATGGCGAAGGGCGGCGCGAAGGTCGTGGTCAACGATCTGGGCGGCGGCGTCGAGGGCGAACAGACCGGGGAGAGCCCGGCCGAACAGGTCGTGGCCGAGATCAAGGCCGCCGGCGGCGAAGCGGTCGCCAACGGCGATTCGGTCTCCGACGCGAAGGGCGCGAAGGCGATGGTCGACTGCGCCGTCGACAGCTTCGGCCGCATCGACGCGGTGGTGAACGTCGCCGGCATCCTGCGCGACCGCATGTTCCACAAGATGTCGGAAGACGACTGGCGCGCGGTCATCGAGGTGCACCTGAACGGCTGCTACCTGGTCAGCCGCGCGGCGGTCGATCACATGAAGCCGCAGGGGTCGGGCGCGTTCGTGCACTTCACCTCGACCTCCGGCCTGCACGGCTCCGTCGGCCAGGTGAACTACGGCGCCGCCAAGATGGGCATCGCCGGCATGTCGAAGATCATCGCCATGGAGGGCCAGCGCTATGGCGTGCGGTCGAACTGCATCGCGCCCTTCGCCTGGACGCGGATGATCGAGTCGATCCCGATCACGTCCGAGGAGATGGCCGAGAGCTTCCGCAAGTTCAAGCAGAACGCAACCGCCGCGCATATCGCGCCGGTGGTGAGCTATCTCTGCTCCGACGCGGCGAAGGACGTCACCGCCAACATCTTCGGCGTGCGCGGCAACGAGATCTACCTGTTCAGCCAGCCCCGGCCGATCAAGACGATCCACAAGTCCGACGGCTGGAGCCACGACGCGCTGGCCAGCCAGTTCTACCCGTCGCTGAAGAAGGAGCTCTACGACCTCGACGGCACGGCGGAGTATTTCGACTGGGATCCGATCTGAGCCATATCCCCTCCCGGCCCCGCTGACGCGGAGCCACCCTCCCCCTGGCCAAGGGGGAGGGCAGGGTGGGGAATTCGGTCCCGGTGAGAAACAGAATGCGCGCGGTCCGGCCTGGCCACCCGCCCCTCGGGCGGTGACCCGAGGGTCCCCCGCGCGCCATGTGGGGAGGTCGAATTGAAAGCCATCATCTGCGAGACCGTCGGCTCGGTCGACGACCTGAAGGTCGGCGAACTGCCCGCGCCCGAAGCCGCGCCGGACGAGGTGATCATCGACGTCCATGCGGCGGCGCTGAACTTCCCCGACGTGCTGATGGCGGAGGGCAAGTACCAATACAGGGGCGAGCCGCCCTTCGCGCCGGGCATGGAATGCGCCGGCGTGATCTCGAAAGTGGGCGCGGGCGTGACGGGACTGTCGGTCGGCGATCGTGTGGCCGCCCATCCCATGATCGGCTGTTTCGCGGAACAGGTCCCCGCGCCGGCAGACTGGGTCTTCCCCATCCCCGACGAGATGGACTGGGAGACGGCGGCCGGCTTCCCCGTGATCTATGGCACCATCCGCCACGCGCTGGTGGACCGGGGCCGGCTGCAGGCGGGCGAGACCCTGCTGGTGCTGGGCGCGGCGGGCGGCACCGGGCTCGCGGCGATCGAGGGCGGCAAGGCCCTGGGCGCGCGCGTGATCGCCGCCGCCAGCTCCGACGAGAAGCTGGCGCTCTGCAAGGCCCATGGCGCCGATGTCCTGATCAACTATTCGCAGGGCCCGGAGCTCCGCCAGCAGGTCAAGGACGCCACCGACGGCAAGGGCGCGGACGTGATCTTCGATTCCGTCGGCGGCGATTTCAGCCACCAGGCGATCCGCTCGATCAACTGGGGCGGGCGCATGCTGGTCATCGGCTTCGCCGCCGGCGACATCGCGCAGCTGCCGGCCAACCACATCCTGATCAAGCAGATCGAACTTGTCGGCGTCGCCTATCAGGGCTTCGCCCGGCGCTTCCCCGAGAAGTGCCGCGAGAACATGGCGAAGATGTTCGGCTGGTGGCGGGAAGGCAGGCTGAAGCCCCATGTCGGCGGCGTCTGGAGCCTGGACGACGGCGTCGACGCGCTCCGCGCCATGCGCGACCGCAAGGCGCAGGGCAAGCTGATCATCCGCGTCCGGGAGGACTGAGACCGGGCGCCCGGCCGACGCCGGTCAGCGTCCCCTGTAGACGGGCTTGCGCTTCTCCGCGAAGGCGGCCAGGGCCTCGCGGTGGTCGTCGCTGTCCAGACAGAGCGGCTGGATCGATTCGCCGATCTGGAGGTGTTCGTCCAGACCGCCGCGGATCGCGCGGTTGAGCAGCATCTTGGTGAAGCCGAGCGCCCGCGGCGGGCCGTCGGCGAGACGCCGCGCCAGCGCGCCGGCCTCCTCCATCAGCGATTCGGGGGCCACCACACGGTTGACGAAGCCGAGCCCGGCCCCCTCCGAGGCCGTAAGCACCTCGCCCAGGGCGCAGAGCTCGTAGGCCTTGTGATAGCCGACCAGCGTCGCGAGGATCTGGCTGACCCCGAGCGGCGTCAGGCCGAGATGGATGTAGGCGGTGCCGAATTTCGCCCGCTCGGAGGCGACGATCATGTCGCAGGCCAGCGCCGTGAAGAAGCCCACGCCCATGGCATGGCCGTTGACCGCGGCGATGACCGGCTTGTCGGTCGCCGCAATCGCCTGGACCACACCGCCGAACTCGCGCCGGATGAACTCGTAGAGCTCGATCGGCCCGGTTTCGGCCTGCTCCATCTGCCGCAGGTCGCCGCCGGCGGTGAACGCCTTGCCGCTGCCGGTCAGCACGATCGCGCGGACGCGGCGGTCGGCGTCCGCCTCCGCCAGCGCCTTGCGCAGCTCGCCGGTCAGCCGGATGGAGAAGGCGTTGAGACTCTCCGGGTCGTTCAGCGTGATCGTCGCGACCGGCGGGTCGATTTCGAGACGGACCTTCCGCCATTCGTCCAGCGGCCCGCGTTCGTCGACCTGGTCCGCATAGGTCCTGCGTCCTGCGCGCTCGGTCATGGAGGCTCCTCTCGTCACTGCCCGCGCCGCCGCCCGTTGCGGAGGCCGGAAGCCGGTGTGCTGCCTGATGATGCTTCGGCCATTATACGGCCGCCGCCGCCGGCTTTCCAACCGGGCCGGGCGCGAGCCTTGCTTACGCGTCGGCGAGGCCGATGCGCTCCAGCACGTCGGTGGCGCGGTAGCCCTCGGGCACGCCCTGGACCAGCGCCACGTCGCCTTTTGCATTGTCGGTGCGCAGCTTCAGGATCGCCTGATAGCCCGGCGAGTCGTATCAGGCGCGGGCGCGCTCCATGTCCGCGAACTCCAGCAGCACGACGATGTCGTGCGGCCAGTCGCCCTCCAGCGGCTCGGTGCGGCCGCCGTGGATCAGGAAGCGGCCGCCATATGCGTCCAGGGTGGCGTCGATCTTCCGGATATAGCCGGCGATATCGGGGCCGTAGTTCAGGTCGCGCAGCGTGGCGATGGCATAGGCTGTCATGATCTCTCTCCTTGCGATGGGCGTCAGGCGGCGGCTGCGGACAGCCGGCGGAGCGCCAGGAACTCGATGGTCGCGAGCAGGGCGACGGCGGCGGCCTGCACGGCAATGAAAGCGTAGCCCAGGGCATTGGGCTCGACCCAGCCGGCGAGCATGAGCAGGACGGAACCCAGCACCCAGGCCTCGTTGCCGGCGATGATGATCCAGGCGGCGGCGCGCGAAGGCCGGGCGGACCGGGCGGTCAGCAGCATGAAGGCCGCGACGGGCAGCAGGGCGAGGCCGGCCCAGAACAGCAGGCCGCCGGGCAGGCCCGTCAGGCTGGCGACGAAGCCGGCGCCGGCGGCGAGCGCGACGCCCATGACGGCGCAGGTGACGCCGTCGGCGAGCACGGTGGCGCGGAGGATGGTTGCAGGATCGGCGGATGACATGTGGCTCTCCCTTTTTCCGCTCGGCCGCCGGGACCGTCCCCGGCGACGTGGCTGCAGGATCGCCGCGTCCCCGGGGCCGCGTCGATTACGCACCAGGTAATTGTGACGCCGCGCGTTTCGCCGCACTGTGGCCGCCATGACCAGCACCGAACATCCGCCCGCCGGCGGAATCCTGCGCCAGTGGCGGCAGCGCCGCGGCCTCAGCCAGCTCGAGCTCGCCGCCGAGGCCGGCGTCTCGCAGCGCCATCTGAGCTTCCTCGAGACCGGCCGCTCCGCGCCCAGCCGCGACATGGTCCTGCGCCTGGCCGAACAGCTCGACGTGCCGCTGAGGGAGCGCAACGCCCTGCTGGCCGCCGCCGGCTTCGCGCCGGTCTACCGGCAGCGCGATCTGGACGATCCCGCCCTGACCCCGGCGCTGTCGGCGGTGCGGCTGATCCTGGCGGGCCACGCGCCTTACCCGGCCATCGCCATCGACCGGCACTGGACCCTGATCGAGGCCAATGACGCGGCGCGCGCGATGATGGGCGCCGGCGATCCGAAGCTGCTGACGCCGCCGGTCAACGTGCTCCGGCTGTCGCTGCACCCGGACGGGCTGGCCGGCCGCATCGTCAACTACGGCGAATGGCGCGCCCACGTGCTGCAGCGGCTGGCGCGCGAGATCGACGCCTCGGCCGATCCGGCGCTGGCGGCGCTGGCGGACGAACTGAAGGGCTATCCCATGCCGCCGGGCGCGCGCATCCAGCGGCCGCCGGCGAAGGACCGCTTCGGCGGCATCGCCATTCCGCTGGAATACCGCACGGACGCCGGCGTGCTGTCCTTCATCTCCACCACCACGGTGTTCGGCTCCCCCATCGACATCAGTCTGGAAGAGCTGGCGATCGAGAGCTTCTTCCCCGCCGATCCGGCGACCGCCGCGGCCATGCGCGCCATGGCGGGCTGAGGGACCCGGCGCGCGGGAGGATGACAGACGCGCGGCGGGGCGGCAGATTCGCGCCATCGTCCGAATCGATGCCTGCCGGAGGCCGCCATGTCCCAGGAGCTCTACGCCGAAGCCTGCGCCGCGACGCCCGCGGTGGAGCGGTTCTTCCGTGTCGCGCCGGACGAATTCGAGAACTGGACCGCCTTCGGCGAGCGGATCGCGGCGAACGGCGTTCTCGAGCGCGTGGCGAAGAACGACTTCCCCATGTCGAAGGGCGAGCGGATGCTCTGCCTTGTCATCACCGCCAAGGCCGACTATGGCCATATCGCCGCCCGGGCCGAGCCCGATGTCTGGGGCTCCGGCGGGTTCTGGTCGATGGACCGGATCAATGGCCGGGTGGCGCTGAAGATCATCGCGGACGGGGTCTGGGACGAACCGGCCTGATCCGGCCCGGAGGGGGAGGAAGGCCTTGCGGTTTCTGGCGACCTGGATCGCGCATCTGGCGCTCAACGTGCGGCCCTGGCGGGGGCTGCTGGATACCGCGCTGCGCATGGACGGACGCAACGCCGCCGCGCTTGGCGGCAAGCTGCGCTATGGCCTGACCCCGGACTTCCGCGTGCTGGTGCTGCTGGCCGCCGAGGACCGGTCCTTCGCCGAAATCTACCGGGCGCATGCGAAGGATTCCCGCGCGCAGCTGCTGCAGGACCTGGTGCAGATCCACCTCTGCGGCGCGAAGCGCGATGGCTATTTCGTCGAGATCGGCGTCGGCAACGGCGTCGATTTCTCCAACAGCTACCTGTTCGAGACGGCGCTGGGCTGGCGGGGGCTGCTGGTGGAGCCGAACCCGGACTTCCATGCCGCCATCCGCGAGAGCCGCGCGGCGCGGCTCGCCACCGAGGCCGCCTTCGACCGTTCGGGAGAGAGCGTCCCCTTCCTGAAGCAGAGCGCGGGCGAGATGTCGGGCATCGCCGATTTCACGAAGAAGCGCCGCAAGGGCAGCGCCCTGACCATCGACGTGCCGACGATCCGCACCGACAAGCTGTTCGCGCGCGAGGGGGTGCCGGCCTTCGTCGATTTCCTGTCGGTCGACACCGAGGGCACGGAGTTCGAGATCCTCTCGGCGATCGATTTCGAGGCGACGCGCTTCGGCTTCATCGCCGTCGAGCACAATCACCACGAGGCCAAGCGGCGGAAGGTCCTCGAGCTGCTGCAATCGAAGGGCTACCGGCGCGTGCTCGACCACATCTCGCAGTTCGACGACTGGTTCGTGCCCGCCTGAGGGCGGCGTCTCAGAGTTCGAGGTCCCAGTTCTGGCCCACCAGGTCGACGCCGAAGCTGTGATGCGGCGCCTCGTCGACCAGCACGAACCCCGCCTTCTGGTAGATGCGCCGCGCGGCGTGCAGGCAGTCATTGGTCCACA
This sequence comes from Minwuia thermotolerans, assembly GCF_002924445.1. Classification (NCBI taxonomy): domain Bacteria; kingdom Pseudomonadati; phylum Pseudomonadota; class Alphaproteobacteria; order Minwuiales; family Minwuiaceae; genus Minwuia; species Minwuia thermotolerans. Next base: position 9,834 of record NZ_PIGG01000050.1, on the reverse strand, counting down.
GCGTCAGCTTCGTATAGCCCTTCGCGCGCGCGAAACGGATGACCTCGTCCACCAGCCGTTCGCCCAGCCGAAGCCCGCGCGCCGACGGATCCACCAGCAGCAGGCGGAGCTGCGCCGTCGCCCTGTCCTTCTCGACCACGAAGACCGAGCCCACGCGCTCGCCGTCGCGCTCGGCGATCCAGCAATGCTCCCGCGACGGCTTGAAATCCCGGATGAAGGCGGCGCCGATCTCGGCCACCAGCGCCTCGAACGTGCCGTCCCAGCCGAACTCGTCCGCGTAGATCTCGCCGTGGCGGGAGATCGCCCAGCCGACATCGCCCGGCCGGTGGCTGCGGATCACGTAAGGGGCGGGAGCGTCGGCCTCGGGGCCCAGCAGCCGGCGGACCCGGCTCATCGCCGCCGTCAGTCCCCGCCGTTCGGAGGGGGCGAGGGGCGCCAGCATATCGTTCACCTCGCGCGCCGAACGGGCGTCGAGTTCGGCGAACACGTCGCGGCCGGCGGGAGTCAGGGCGACGATCCTGGCGCGGCCGTCGCTTTGCGACCGGCGTTTCGCCACCAGGCCGCGCCGCTCGAGACTCTTCAGCAGGCGGCTGACATAGGCGGGGTCGAGCGCCAGGTCGCGGGCCAGCGCCGCCGCCGTCGCAGCCTCCCGATGCGCCAGCTCCCAGACCAGGCGCGCCTGGGGCAGGGGCAGATCGGTGTCCAGCAGGCCTTCCTTCAGCACGCCCAGGCGGCGTGTGTAGTAGCGGGTGAAATCGCGCACGGCCTCGACATCGCGGGCCGGGTCGGCGTGGGTCATCAGGGCCTCCCGAAGCATTTCGGGTATCTGGCCATCAGATAGCCGCTTTTGTCAATTAAATCATCGCAGGGCGCGGGCGGCGGTCGCGTCCCTTGTCATCCCCGATGGCCCGCAGGCGCTACTCGGAGATCGGGTGAATACGAACGCCCGCGTCCTTCCGTCGCTCGATGCCCGCGCGCCTCTCGGCGGCGGGCATGACAGTAACGAATGGCCGCTGCCCGGCCTGCGATGGACTTCGAGGGAACGGCGGGCTGGCGGACTGGCGGACTCAGAAGGTCCGCCGGCCGGAGCACATGAACACGGCGGGCTGGCGGACTCAGCAGGCGCGCGGGCCGGCCATGCCATCCCCCGCGCGCCATGTGGCGCTGGTGGTTATGCCGCCTGGTTGGTTTCGATGCCGTTCTGGCGGAAGATCTCTTCCAGTTCGCCGGATTCGGCCATCTCGCGGACGATGTCGCAGCCGCCGACGAACTCGCCCTTGACGTAGAGCTGCGGGATCGTGGGCCAGTCGGAATATTCCTTGATGCCCTGGCGGATATCCATGTCGTCGAGGACGTTCACGGAGCCGAACTTGACCCCGAAATAGCTCAGGATCTGAACCGTCGCCGCAGAGAAGCCGCACTGCGGGAAGACGGGGGTGCCTTTCATGAACAGCATGACGTCGCTGGATTTCACGGCTTCGTCGATGCGGTCGTGGGTGGTCTGGTCCATTGGTGTACTCCTGGTTCCGGCCGGGCCGTCAGGCCGGGGCCGAGGTCTGCAGGGCCAGCGCGTGCAGTTCGCCGCCCATCCGGCCGCGCAGGGCCTTGTAGACCATCTGGTGCTGCTGCACGCGGGACTTGCCCGTGAAAGCCGAGGAAACGACGTGCGCGGCGTAGTGATCGCCGTCGCCCGCGAGGTCGGTGATCGTCACCTGCGCGTCCGGCAGCGCTTCCCGGATCAGGGTCTCGATCTCGCCCGCGTCCATCGCCATCGCCACAATCTCCCTTCAGGCAGCCACGCCGCCGGACATGAACGCCGGCAGGGTCTTCTCGTGGGCGCCCCGCAAATCGGCGACCGATATGGTGAGCAGCCCCTCGACAGTCAAATCGCCGCCGCCGGTCGTCCCCAGCACCGTGGCGGGCGCCCCCGCCGCATTCGCCAGGGCCAGGACCTCGTCCGGCCGCGCCGTGGCGATACAATAGCGCGCCTGGTCTTCGCCGAACAACAGCGCGTGCGGCGCCGGGCCGCCTTTCTGCAGCCGCACCCTCGCGCCGACGCCGCCGGCGATGCACATCTCCGCCAGGGCCACGCCCAGGCCGCCATCGGAAAGGTCGTGGCAGGCCGCCACGAGGCCGTCCTGGATCGCCCGGCGCACCATGTCGCCATTGCGCCGTTCCGCGGTCAGGTCGACGGGCGGCGGCGGGCCTTCCTCCCGGCCCAGCAGTTCGCGCAGATAGAGGCTCTGGCCCAGATGGCCGGCGCTATCCCCGATCAGGATCAGCGTGAGGCCCGCTTCCGTCACGGCGATGCGGACCATCTTCGAGGAATCGGCCAGCAGGCCGACGCCACCGATCGCCGGGGTCGGAAGGATGCCCTTGCCGTTGGTCTCGTTGTAGAGCGAGACGTTGCCGGAGATCACCGGATAGTCAAGCGCCCGGCAGGCCTCGCCCATGCCTTCGATGCAGCCGGCCAGCTGGCCCATGATCTCGGGCCGCTCGGGGTTGCCGAAATTGAGGCAGTCGGTGATGGCGAGCGGCGTCGCGCCGACGGCGGTGATGTTGCGCCAGGTCTCGGCCACCGCCTGCCGGCCGCCCTCGACCGGATCGGCCAGGCAATAGCGCGGGGTGACGTCGGTGGAGATCGCCAGCGCCTTTTTCGTGCCGTGCACGCGGACCACGGCCGCGTCGCCGCCCGGCTTCTGGACGGTGTCGGCCATGACCGAGTGATCGTACTGCTCGAAGATCCAGCGCCGGCTGGCGACGTCGAAACAGCCCATCAGGCGGCGCAGCGCATCCTCGTAGCTGTTGGGCTGCGGGGCGCTGGCCGGGTCCAGCGGCCGGGGCCGCGCGGTCGGCGTCCAGGGCCGTTCGTAGGACGGCGCGTCGTCGACCAGGGGGCGGACCGGGATGTCGCCCACGGTCTCGCCGCCCATCTTCAGGGTGAAGCGGCCGGTGTCGGTCAGATGGCCAACGACCGCGAACTCGACGCCCCACTTCTCGAAGATGGCGCGGGCCTCGGCCTCGCGGCCGGGCTTGAGCACCATCAGCATGCGCTCCTGACTCTCGGAGAGCATGATCTCGTAGGGGTTCATGCCCGCCTCGCGCTGGGGCACGGCGTCCAGGTCGAGCTCCAGTCCGACGCCGCCCTTGTCGGCCATCTCGACCGAGGAGCAGGTCAGTCCCGCCGCGCCCATGTCCTGGATGGCGACGATGGCGTCGGTCGCCATCAGCTCCAGACAGGCCTCCAGCAGCAGCTTCTCCATGAAGGGGTCGCCGACCTGCACGGTTGGGCGCTTTTCCTCGGAGGCGTCGTCGAATTCGGCCGAGGCCATGGTCGCGCCGTGGATGCCGTCGCGGCCGGTGCGGCTGCCGACATAGACCACCGGATTGCCGATGCCGGCGGCGGCCGAATAGAAGATGCGGTCCGCCCGGGCGGTGCCGACGCACATGGCGTTGACCAGGATGTTGCCGTCATAGGCCGGGTGGAAGTTGACTTCCCCGCCGACGGTCGGCACGCCCATGCAGTTGCCGTAGCCGCCGATGCCGGCGACGACGCCCGCCAACAGCCGCCGGGTCTTCGGATGGTCAGGGCTGCCGAAGCGCAGCGCGTTCATGTTGGCGACGGGCCGGGCGCCCATGGTGAAGACGTCGCGCATGATGCCGCCCACGCCGGTCGCCGCGCCCTGATAGGGTTCGATGAAGCTCGGGTGGTTGTGGCTTTCCATCTTGAAGATCGCCGCGTCGCCGTCGCCGATATCGATGATGCCGGCGTTCTCGCCGGGCCCGCAGATCACCCAGGGCGCCTCGGTGGGCAGGGTCTTCAGCCAGACCTTGGAGGACTTGTAGCTGCAGTGTTCCGACCACATCACCGAGAAGATGCCCAACTCGGTGATGTTGGGCGTGCGTCCCAGCGCGGCGACGACGCGCTCGTATTCCTCCGGGGTCAGGCCATGTTCGGCGACGATCTCCGGCGTGATCTCGATTCCGGTCATGACAGCGCCTCGACCAGGGATTCGAACATGGCGCGCCCGTCCGTGCCCCCCAGCGCCGGGTCGGCGGCGCGTTCGGGATGCGGCATCAGTCCCAGCACGCGGCGGTTCTCCGAGACGATGCCGGCGATGTCGCGCAGCGAGCCGTTGGGATTGTCGCCGTCATAGCGGAAGACCACGCGGCCCTCGCCCTCCAGCCGGTCCAGCGTCGCCTCGTCGGCGAAGTAGTTGCCGTCGTGATGGGCCACCGGGATCTCGATCGGCCGGGCCGTGTCGTAGCGGGCGGTGAAGGGCGTGTCGGCCGTCTCCACCCGCATGCGGACGGGGCGGCAGACGAAGCGGCCGGAAGCGTTGTGCATCAGCGCGCCGGGCAGCAGGTGCGACTCGCAGGCGATCTGGAAGCCGTTGCAGATGGCCAGCACCGCGCCGCCGCGTTCCGCGTGGCGCACCACTTCCTTCATGATCGGGCTGTGGGCGCTGATCGCGCCGCAGCGCAGGTAGTCGCCATAGGAGAACCCGCCGGGCAGGACCACCAGATCGTAGCGGCCGAGGCTGTGATCGCCGTGCCAGACCATGTCCGGTTCGGCGCCCATGGACTGGCGCAGCGCGACCTGAACGTCACGGTCGCAGTTGGAGCCCGGAAAGACGATGACGGCGGCCTTCATGACGTCAGTCGACAATCTCGATCTCGTAATTCTCGATGACCGTGTTGGCGAGCAGCCGCTCGCACATCTCGCCCAGCTCGGCGCGCGCGCTCTCGCGGTCGGCGGCGGCAATGTCGATCTCGAACATCTTGCCCTGGCGGACGGCGCCGACGCCCTCGTAGCCCAGGCTGTGCAGGGCGGTCGCCACCGCCTTGCCCTGGGGATCGAGCACGCCGTTCTTGAGGGTCACGAAGATACGGGCCTGCATGTCGTCGTTGTCGCTCCGGGTCTTGGGTCGGTCAGTGGACCAGCTTGGGGCCCTTGAAGTCGGACGGGTTCTCCGGCATCACGCCCAGCCGACGCGCCACCTCCTGATAGGCCTCTTCCACCTCCCCCATGTCGCGGCGGAAGCGGTCCTTGTCCATCTTCTCGTTGGTGTCGGCGTCCCACAGCCGGCAGCTGTCGGGGCTGATCTCGTCAGCCAGGATGATGCGCATCACGTCGTTGTCCCAGACGCGGCCGAACTCGATCTTGAAGTCCACCAGCCTGATGCCGATGCCCAGGAACAGCCCGGTCAGGAAGTCGTTGATGCGGATGGTCTGCTGGACGATGTCGTCGATCTCCGGCGGGCTGGCCCAGCCGAAGGCGGTGATGTGCTCTTCCGCCACCATCGGGTCGCCCAGATCGTCGTTCTTGTAGCAGAACTCGATGATGGAGCGCGGCAGCGGCGTGCCTTCCTCCATCTTGAAGCGCTGCGCGAAGGAGCCGGCGGCGAGATTGCGCACGATCACTTCCAGAGGGATGATCTCGGCCTGGCGCACCAGCTGCTCGCGCATGTTGAGACGCCGGATGAAATGGGTCGGCACGCCGATCTGGCCCAGGCGCGTCATCAGATATTCGCTGATGCGGTTGTTGAGAACGCCCTTGCCGGTGATCGTGCCCTTCTTCTGGTTGTTGAACGCGGTGGCGTCGTCCTTGAAGTACTGGACCACGGTTCCCGGTTCGGGGCCTTCGAAGATGATCTTCGCCTTGCCCTCGTATAGCTGTCTGCGGCGGGCCATGTGCTGGGTCTCTCGAGCTTGCGCCGGTGCGGCGCGAAAGGATCCCGGGCGTGTCCGCGCCCGAGGAAGCGCGGAACATACATAAAGCCGCATGGGAAGACAATGCGCGCGCCCCCGGCGTGCGCCGCGCGCGCAATTTGTCGTGAGCAGGCCCGCCGGCGGGATGTAGACATTGAACGCCGGACGGTCGCGCGATAAATGAAACGGGTCATCGAGTTGGCGGCGCACGCCGTGTCCGCCACCGTTCAGCCGCATCACCACCGGGGGTCACATGGCAGGATTCGACGATCGCAAGAAGGCTGCGGAATCCAAGTTCGCTCTGGACGGCGAGAAGGAATTCAGGGCGCAGGCGCGGCGCAACAAGCTGCTGGGCCTGTGGATCGCCGAGCAGATGGGCCTCTCCGGCGCCGAGGCGGACGCCTACGCCAAGCAGGTGATCGCCGCCGATTTCGAGGAGACCGGCGACGAGGACGTGTTCCGCAAGTGCTGGGCCGATATCCAGGAGCAGGGGCTCGACATCTCCGAGCATCGCCTGCGCAGCCACATGGCCGACTTCCTGCAGAAGGCGCGGGCGCAGATCGCCAGCGAATGACGCCGCCGAAGCGGCGCCCGCCGGGGCTGTTCCACCGAGGCGTGTGCGATCGCTAAGTGTCTGAATAGAGCCGCGTTGTGGTGGAATTGCTACACCCTGCCGGGGATGCCCTCGGCGGTCCGGTCATCGCTTGTGGAATGCGTGTGACCTAAAGTATGTTGCATGCGATTTGGCGGAATGCGCGTGCCGGTGGGGGCCGGCTGGCGCATCTGTCCGGGCGAAAACGGGGTGCGAGACATGAAGATCGGCGCCAGCAGGGCGGGAATCGCGATCGCCGCGACCGTCGCATGCATCATGGGTATGGCGGCCGCGGGCGCGCAGGCCGAAAACCTTGCCGAGGAAGTCGAGGCGCTGGTGGAGGATCACCCGCAGATCCAGGCCGCGCGACGCGCCCTTGATGCCTCCCACCAGAACATCCGGCGCGAGAAGTCGGGCTTCCTGCCCCAGGCCAGCATCACCGCCGGCGCAGGCTACGAGCATACCGATTCGCTCGCCACGCGCGCGCTGGGTCTGGAGAATCAGCAGTTCTTCGCCACCAACGCGACGGTCGAGGTGCGCCAGAACCTGTTCAGCGGCTTTTCCCGATTCGCCGGAACGGCCAGCGCCAAGGCGCTGAAGCGGGCCTCGGAGAACACCCTGGCGGCCGTGCGCCAGAACGTGATCCTGGAAGGCGTGACCGCCTATCTCAACGTCCTGCGCAACCGTGAGTTGGTCAGGCTCAACGCCGGCAACGAGCGCGCCATCCGCGAGCAGCTCGAGCTGGAGGACGAGCGCGTCACCCGCGGCTCCGGCATCAGCGTCGACGTGCTGCTGGCCAAGTCGCGCCTGCAGATCGCCAAGGAGCAGAGCATCGCCTTCGAGGGTGCGCTGAAGGATTCGATCTCCACCTATATTCAGGTCTTCGGTCACCCCCCGACCCTGGAGAGCATGGTGCCGATGCAGGTGCCGCCCTCGATGCTGCCCGAATCCAAGGAGGCGGCGGCCGAGAAGCTGCAGGCCGAGAACCCGGTGATCAAGATCGCCTCGGCCCAGGCCGATTCGGCGATGCACGAGATCGACCGGGCCCAGTCCACCTACTATCCCAGCGTCGACGTGGTGGGCAGCGCCAACATCGAGAACAACTTCGCCGGCGTCGAGGACGTGCGCCACGATTACGCCGTCAAGCTGGAACTCACCTGGCAGCTGTTCGACGGCTTTCTGACCCCGGCCAACAGCGCCGAGGCCAACGCCCGTTACAAGGAAGCGATCCAGAGCGGCCGCGACGTCAGCCGCAAGACCACCGAACTCATGGAACTCTCCTGGCATGAAATGGAAGTTGCAAAAGAGCGCGCCGAACTCTTGCGTAACGCGATGAATATTGCCGGTGAGGTCTTCCAGTCCCGAATTGAGCTGCGGGAAGCCGGAAAAGAGACGGCCATCAATGTTCTCGACGCCGAAAACGAGCTATTCAGCGCATGCATCAACTTCGTTAACGCATTCTTCGACTCTCAAGTAGCAGCGTTCCGAGTGTTGAATACCCTGGGCCGTCTGGATACGCGCGCCGTTGCGCAGTCCACGCCGGTCGATAACTCGGCAGTCGTCGCGCAGTGCGGTTTCACCCCCTCCGAAGGGGGCGGATACCAGCCGGCCCAGTAAAGCCACCGACGCGCGCCGGGCTCTGTTAGGAGAGCTTGGTACATGACCAGAGACCAGTTGCCGCCGCGTCTTTCCGACGGGTTTGCGGGACAGCAGGACTTTGCGGCTGTCTTCGATGCGTCGGGCAAGGCGAGCCTGGTCATCGACAAGGGCGCGTTCCTGCTCACGGCGGACTTCGTCCGTCAGGGGCCGGATCTGATTCTCGTCGGCCAGAACGGCGAGAAGGTTCTCGTCGTCAATTTCTTCGCTTCCGAGACGCCGCCGGACCTCTACACCCTGGGCGGCGCCCAGATCACCGGCCATCTCGCTTCCATCCTCGCCGGCCCCGCCGCCGATGGCCTGGCCCAGGCCGGCGGCGACCTCGGCGAGCCGATCGGCGTTGTCGAATCCCTGGAGGGCGTGGTCTTCGCGACCCGCGCCGACGGCAGCCGCGTGCAGCTCTCGCCGGGCGATCCGGTCTACCAGGACGACGTCATCGAAACCGGCGGCCAGGGCTCGGTCGGCCTGCGCTTCGTCGACGACACGACCTTCTCCGTCGGCGAGGACGCCCGGATGGTCCTCGACGACTTCGTCTACGACCCGGCGGCCAACACCGGCAACGCCGTCGTCAACGTGCTTCAGGGCTCGTTCTCCTTCGTCTCCGGCGCCGTGGCCAAGACGGGCGACGACGCGCTCACCGTCAAGACGCCGGTGCTCACCATCGGTATCCGCGGCACCTACGTTACCGGCCGCGGCGCACAGGAGGGCGAGGAGTCCGAGGTCGTCAACCTGCCCGACGACCAGGGCCAGACCGGTTCGGTCTTCGTCTCCAACCAGGCCGGCGGCGTGCTGCTCAGCCAGGCTTTCGAGCAGACCAGCGCCTCCAGCCAGTTCGAGGCCCCGAACCCGCCCCGGATCCTCAGCCGCGAGGAGGTCGAGGACCGCTTCTCCGACGCGCTGAACAGCCTGCCGAACTCGCCCGGCGTCGAGCGCGGCGGCCGCGACGACGACGATGGCGGCGATGACCGCCGCGACGGCGGCGGCGACGATGCCGGCGCCGCGGCCGAAGGCGAAGGCGAGGGCGAGGGCGAAGGGGAAGCCGAAGGCGAGGGCGAAGAGGAAGCCGAAGGCGAGGAAGAGGGCGAAGGCGAAGAGGAAGGCGAAAGCGAGGAAGAGGGCGAAGGCGAGGAAGAAGCCAGCAGCGAGGAAAGCGGCGAAGGCGATTCGGGCGGCGAGGACGGCGCGGACGGTGGAGACGGCGAAGGCGGCCTCGGCGCCGAGGACGGCAGCGTCGAAGGGCCGGCCGAAGGCGGCGACGCGACTGGTGATGGGGGCGATTCAGCCGACGGCGAGGAAGCTTCCGCTCCCGACGAGGGGCCGGCAAGCGACGAAGGCGGTCCCGGCGATGGCGGCGGTGACACGGCCGGCGACGGCGGTGATGCGGGCGGGGATTCCGGCGGCACCTCCGGCGGCACGACGGGCGGCGGCGGCAGCACGTCCTTCGGCACGACATCGGGCTCGACCACGGGCGGGACATCGGGCACCGGCGGCGCAACCGGCGGCGGTGGGGGTGATAGCTTCGACAGCCTGGTGGAATCGACTGCGCCGCCTTCGGGCGGCGGCGGGGGCACCGGTGGTGGCGGCGGTAGCGGCGGTGGATCCGGCGCCGGTGCTGAAGACGATGGCGGCGGCGGCGACGACGGCAACGAAGACATCGTGGCCCCGCCGCCGCCGTCGGGCCCGACCGCCGGCAATGACACGCTGAACGGCAACGCGTCGGCCAACAACATCGTCGGCGGCGGCGGCAACGACGTCCTCAACGGCCTCGGCGGCAACGACACGCTGAGCGGCGGCGTCGGCAACGACCAGCTCAACGGCGGCGAGGGCAACGATTCGCTCGACGGCGGCACGGGCGCGGACACGCTGAACGGCGG
>NZ_PIGG01000049.1 GCF_002924445.1 Minwuia thermotolerans | reverse complement strand
GCGCCGCCGCGGAACTGGAAGAACTCGTTGAAATCGATCAGGTCGGCGCTGACCGTGTCGTCGCCGGTGCCGCCGACCAGCATCAGCCCGCCGGTGATCCCGTCGATCAGGTTGACGCCTTCCAGTGTGTCGGTGCCGCCGGACTTCACGACCGTGCCCGAGATGTTGCCGATACTCGCGTTGATGCCCAGGGACTGGTCGTCGTAGAGGAGGGCGAAGAAGCCTTCGCCCGGCGCGATGAATTCGATCAGATTGCTGTCTGCGCCGGGCCGGATGATGTCGCCCGAACCGTCGTTCGCGCCGGGCCGAAGCGTGTCCGCGCCATTGCCGCCGATCAGCGTGTCCTGTCCAGCGCCGCCTTCCAGCAGGTCGGCGCCCTCGCCGCCGACCATGCTGTCATTGCCGGTGCCGCCGCGCAGCACGTCATCTCCGGCATTGCCGGTCAGGGTGTCGTCGCCGGCATTGCCGAACAGCAGGTCCGTATCTGCCCCGCCCGTCAGCGCATTGGCGCCGGCGTCGCCGGCCTGCGCCAGACCCGTGGAATCGAGGCCGAAGAAGATGGCGATCTGGTCGTAGGAAACCGCGCCGGCGTCGTCATAGCGGGTGGTCACGGCGATATCGTCGAAGCCGTCGCCGTTGATGTCGCCGATCATGGCGACGCCCTGGCCGAGATAGATATTGTCCACCGGTGCAGAGGTGATGGTGACGCCGTCGGTGCCGTCGATCGTGGACAGGTCGAAACTCGTCTCGGCAACCGCCTGGCCGGGGCCGAAGATGACATAGGCCTCGCCGACATTGCTGTAGCTGCCGTAGTCGACGCCTTCGGCGCCGATCACGAAATCGGCCACGCCGTCGCCGTCGAAGTCGCCGCCGCCGTCGACCGAGGAGCCCAGCCGATCCCCCGCCGCGAGACCGTCGAAGGACACGCCCTCGCCGGCTTGCAGATTGGTGAGATCCGCCTGCGCGCCGGCGGCGTTGGCGTTGCCGAAGATCAGGAAGGCGCGGCCCTCGTTGGTATTGACGCCATTGACGACATCGGTGCTGCTGGCGCCAATCAGGAGGTCGCCGAAGCCGTCGCCATTGACGTCGCCGGTCCCGGCGATCGCGTCGCCCAGGTAGTCGCCGCTCTGGCCCTGGGTAAGCTGGAAGGCGTCACCACTGGCGACCAGGTTCTGGATATCGTAGATGCCGGTCGCGCGCGCCGCGCCGAAGACCACGCTCACGCGGCCGGCATCGCTACCCGCGCCTGTTCCGCCGAGATAGTGGCTGAAGGCGATGTCGTCGAAACCGTCGCCGTTGAAGTCGCCGATGAAGCTCGCCTCGGTGCCGATATAGCTGTTTGTCACGCCACCGCGAATAGCCATCGCCTCGCCCGCCGAGATCATCGACGAGATGTCATCGTTCGCCGCAAATCCGCCGGACTTGCCGAACACCACGAACACGCCGCCAGCGGCCGAATAACTACCATAGTAACTGTCGTCGGTGATTATCAGGTCGTCGAAGCCGTCGCCGTTGAAGTCGCCGCCGCCGGCGATGCTGTAGGCGAAACTGTCGAAGGCCGCCGAGCTGCCTGGCGAGACCCTGAAGCCGTTGGCGCCGTCGAGGCCGGCGAGATCGATATCCTGGCCGAGGCCGTCGGCGTCGCCGAAGACCACCGCCACCTGACCATAGCCGTTGACGCTGTAGAAGCCCGGCGCGGCAACAGCGAAATCCTGGAAGCCGTCGCCGTTCATGTCCCCGACCGAAGTGACGTCATAGCCAGCTCTGTCGCCGCCGCCGGCGCCGCTGTCGAAGACGCGGATGGCGCCGCCGCCGGCGATCAGGCCCGATTCGGTATTGTCGAGATCGGGCGCCGCATCGCCGAACAGGACGAACGATTCGCCATTGCCGCCATTGCCGAAGGGTGCGCCGACCAGCACATCGTCCAGGCCGTCGCCGTTGACGTCGCCCACGCCGTCGCCGGACTCGCCGAAGCCGGTATTGTTCTGGCTGCTGCCGACGAAGAAGCCGTTCGTGCCGTCGATGTCGTCGACCGAGAACTGCGCCGTGGGCGTGAAGTCGAAGACGAAGTCGTCGGCCGCCAGATCGGCGACCAGCACGTTTTCCAGCACCAGCGCGTCGTCGCCGTCGAGCTGGATGGTGGTGTTCGTGCCGTCGTCGCTGGACACCCCCTGCACCTCGGCGAGATTGCTGAAGCCGAAGGCGATGAGGTCGATGACGTCCGGGCTGCCGGCGCCGGCGGTGAAGTCGGTGATGGTGTTGTTCAGCCCGATGCCGTCGCCGACGATGAACAGATCATCGCCCGCGCCGCCGGTCATCGTCGTGCCCGCGCCGAAGGTCAGCGTGTCGTCGCCGGTGGTGCCCACCACGGCCTCGAAGCCGCTGACCGTCTCGGCGTTGCCGCTGCCGTCATTGGCCACCGCACCGGTGGAGAGGTCAACCACCGCCGGCTGCAGGCCGGGCGAGAAGTCCAGCGTGTCGCTGCCGAGCCCGCCGAAGAGCGTGTCGACGCCGTCGCCGGAGAAGACCAGGTCGTCGCCGTCGCCGCCGAAGACGATGTCGTCGCCGCCATTGCCGAAGGCGCTGCCGCCGATCGTGTCGTTTCCGGCGCCGCCTTCCAGCGTGTCGGCGCCGTCATTGCCGAGCAGGGTGTCGGCGCCGTCCTGACCTTCCAGCCGGTTGGCGAACCCGTCGCCGGAGAGCGTGTCGTCCAACCCTGTGCCCGCCAGCGCCTCGATACCCGAGAACGAATCCGAATCCCCGAAGCCGTCGGTCGCGCCGCCCAGCGAAAGGTCGGCATTGACGCCCTGAGACGCGCCGTCGTCGTCGAAGGCGACCTCGTCGAAGCCGTTGCCGCCGATGAAGGTGTCGTCGCCCGCGCCGCCCAGGAACTCGTCGTCGCCGTCGCCGCCGTCGAGCTGGTTGGCGTTGGCGTCGCCCTCGATCACGTCGTCCAGCGCGGTGCCGCGCACGTGCTCGATATTGCTCAGCAGATCGACATCGCCGAAGGCGTCGCGGCCGATCCCGAAAGCCAGCGAGACGGCGACGCCGTTCTGCGCCTCGGCGAAGTTCGACTGGGCCGACGAGTAGTCGATGGTGTCCTGACCCAGCCCGCCATCGAC
>NZ_PIGG01000048.1 GCF_002924445.1 Minwuia thermotolerans | reverse complement strand
CGGCTCAGCAAGCGTCGCCTGAAGCGCGGCGTGTTCCATTCGCTGGTCGACCTGCAGGCCGCCATCAATCGCTTCGTCGCCGAGCACAACCAGGAGCCCAGGCCGTTCGTCTGGACCGCCGATCCCGACAGGATCATCGAAGCCGTCAAACGCGGGCACCAAGAGTTAGATTCGCTCCACTAGAGTTAATCGACGATTTCAAGGATGACAGTAGTGCATTTAATCCTGAAATGATGAATGAGTGGGATGTGTTTTCACTCATCGTGGATAAACTTATGATGCGAGACTTTAGGCGATCACCATCTGTTAACCCTACATCTCGCAATGATTTTCTAGGCCGACTTGCTGTCATGCAGTCAAAGAGATCTGAAGGAGTGGCGGGAGAGACTACTTTTGTTGACCTTATTCAAAAGGTATTTAAAACGGATTTACGAATTTTATACGGTGAAGATTTGAGACGGAGAATAGATGAATTATTTGAAGATATGCGCAGTTCTTCGACCCTGACAAGGACGACAGGGGGGGATGGATGGATTTTTTCTCATAATTCGTTGCGTGAATTTATGGTGTCTAGGACCTATATCAGTAGTTTAGTTCATGAACGGATACTAAATGATGATGTTCCGGTATCCCCGGTGATGCGGACATTTGTTGCATCAATGCCTGACGAGAGGTTCGACGCGGCAATAACAAAATTTGGGGCACTTTGGCAACAGAGGCGCTCCATTGCTAACGCGGGCACATACTTGGCGCTCTGTTGGGATGCGATTGTAGCGAGGAACGCGTTCTTGAATGCGGGTATCGAATCAGAGTCAGACGAGCAGCATGCTCGTAATCTATTGCTTGATGGCGTTACTATTAAGTCAATTGATTTTTCTGCGACTATTTTTGGTGGAAGACTCAATGTCAATGGTGCGGGATCAGAATTTTCCGAATGTGTTTTTGAAAACTTGGTGTTGGATGGAAGCAATATATCAGAACGTGTGTTTGATTCGGTCATTTTCAGACAGGTAGATTTTTCAAACTGCAATCTGAACTCATCTTTCTTTTTTGAATGTGAATTCTTTGATTGTAAGTTTGCTGGAGCTCAATGTATCGATGTTGAATTGCAATCTACAATCAGAATTCACCGCGGGGCAAAAACTACCAAACACCTTGAAGGAGAAGAAATTATAGGATTTTTTGCCTTTGAGGGAGCGAAAACGAACCGTGTTTCTGATTACCTCCGATTGATGCACCACCCTCGATTCTCCATTATCGATAAAATTCTTCAGAAATTGTCTGAACAGAGAAATTGTCAATTGCGAGGATTGACGCAGCGCGGAGAAGCGCAGCTGGATCCCCCATTTGCGCGAGATTTTGTGGAAATGATGAGCCAGAATGATTGGATTGGTAGTCGTCAAGATATGGTTGGCCTAACCGCGGACGGGAGAAAAGTCGTTTCGCGATTTTTAGATAGTTTGGAATTAGATCAGCAGATCGTGGAGTTCATGGATAAACATTAGCATTTGGTATATTGAGCAGAATGATTTGGAATCCCGCCAGCGAACTTTTCTGAGCCTCGGCCCAAGGCACCGACAACGAGGATAATCATGTCGGTGGCGACCTTCCTGCTCCACTTTGCGAACTGACCGGCGATGTGCCCTGTGCCGGCACGGCTGCATCCTCTATGCGCTGCTCCTCCCCGCCCCCACCCCACACATCGAGTCAGGTTCGCGCAAGAGTCCCTATATACTACGGTTGAGCGGGCCGGAGGGCGGCCGTCGCCGTCCCGTCACGCCCGGACCAGGGAGATCTCACCCATGAAACGCATCATTGCTGTCGTGGCCCTCGGGGCCTTTCTGGCGGCCTGCGGGTCCTCGCAACAGGACCGGGGCCTGAGCGGCGCCGGGATCGGCGCGGCCGCGGGCACCGCGGTCGGCGCGGTGACGGGGCTGTCGCTGCTGCAGGGCGCGCTGCTGGGCGCCGCGGCCGGCGGCCTGACCGGCGTGCTGACCGACAAGGACATGCTCGACCTGGGCGAGCCCATCTGGGCCTCGGAGGACCGGGAGGCGAACCGCTCGGCCGTGGCGCGCGTCCAGGCCGGCCTGCACGAGCTTGGCTACAACCCCGGCCCGGTCGACGGGCAGAAGGGCGCGCAGACCGAAGCGGCGATCCGCGACTATCAGCGCGATCATGGCCTGCTGGTCGACGGCCGCGCGTCGCTGGAGCTGGCGCAGCATATCGAGCAGCGGCTGGGCTGAGCCGCCGGGGCGGCTTCCGGCCCGGGGCCAGGGGCGCCGCCGTGTTTCAGGCCGCGTCGCCGGTGACGCCGGAGGACGCGGCGGCCGGCGCGGACGCCTCGAGTATCGCCTCGATCTCGTCCCAGGGCGCGCCCGGGGCGAGGCCGATCATGTTGACGTCGACCCGGGCGTCCCACCTGGCGAGCTGCGCCGCGACCCGGTCCGGATCGCCATACGCCGTGAGCTGGTCCAGCAGCACTTCCGCCGTCTCCGGCACCACGCCCTTCGACGGGCTGGGCTTCGGATTGGCGGCGATGACCTCCTCGACCGCGCGGGCGTGGCCCTGCTTGCGGAGCGAGTTGGCGTAGACGTCGCCCATCGCCGTTATGTACCAGGCGACGTTGGCCGCCACCGCCTGCCGGGCCGCGGCGGGGCCGTCCTTCACCGAGACCGTCGGGCCGCCCAGCACGGTGAAGGCTGCCGGGTCCAGCCCGGCGGCGCGGCGCACCTCGCGCAGCTCCGGCGCCCAGGCGGCGAAGCGGTCGCGGGTGACATAATAGGGAAACCAGCCGTCGCCGTGGCGGGCGGCGTCGCGCACCGTCTTCGGGCCGATGGCGGCGATGAAGATCGGCAGGCCGGGTGCGGGCTTCTGCCCCAGCCGGAGCGGCCGCGTCTCGATCGCCTCGGGCAGGTCGGCGCGCTCGCCCGCCAGCAGGCGGCGCACCTCGTCCACCGTCGCCGTCAGCTTGCGCCGGGGGCGGGTGAAGGGCACGCCGTGGAAGCCCTCGGCCAGGGCCTTGGTGCTGGCGCCGAGGCCCAGCACGTAGCGGCCGCCGGATATGTCGTAGAGCGTCGCCGCGTTCATGGCGATGGCGCCGGGCGTGCGGCTCCAGACCGAGAGGATGCCCGACATGGGCCGCAGGCGCTTCGTCTTCAGCGCGATCTCGGTCAGCACCAGGGTCGAATCGAAGCCCCAGCCCTCGGGCACGGAAAACAGCTCGTAGCCCAGCTCGTCGGCCAGCACCGCCATGTCGACGATGACGCTGCGGCGGGTCTCCATCGGGGTCAGCGCGATGCCGCGGCGGGGCCGGGCGGCGGGTTCCGGATGCGGGATTCGCGGGTGCGGGGCGTTCATGTGTCTGCCTTCGAACTATTCATGACAATGACTTGCAGGACGGAATGGCAGGATTACTGTCCTGTCAGCCACCATGCCCCGGCGGGGCGGAAAAGGCAAATCGGCCCGGTCTTGCCGGCCGGCGCGCCTTCCGAACCGCTCGGGCATGGGTCCGGGCGCCACGGTGTTTCAGGCCGCGACGCCGCCGCCCCGCAGGGCGTTCCCTTTGCCGCGCCGGCGCTATAGGCTCGCGGCCATGTCGATGTTCGATGATTTCGGGGACGGGGACGACGACGAGCCGCCGGTCCCGCTGGACGATCTGCCGCCGACGGTGGCGGCGCTGTCGCGCTTCGCGGCGACGCTGGGCCATGTCTCCTGGTTCGCCGCCGTGGGCGAGCGCATTTCGGAGCCAGAGCGCCGCGACGCCGAGGACTATCTCGCCGCGCTGGGCTTTCCCGAATGCGACGTGGTCCAGGTGATGGACTGGGAGGAGGCCGAGGAGGCCGCGCGCAATCCCGAGTGGAACACCGCCTGGTGGGAGGCGGAGGAGCAGCTGCGCGCCGCGCTGTCGGACCGCGCCGTGGAACTGGCCGGCGACGAGGAGACGGTGCTGGTGGCGCTGACCAACGTCACCTCCAGGGCCTCCGAGGCCGTCCACGGCGCCGCCGCCGTCGCCGCCAGCCGCTTCGGCGTCGCCGACGAGGGGCTGATCCGCGCCGCCGCCGGGGCCGCCGCCCAGGCCGCCTACCAGGCCGCGCTGGTGATCGCCGCGGCCGAGGAGGAGGACCACGCCTTCGCGCGCAAGTTCGCCCTGTTCCAGGCCGGCCGCTGGCCGCTCGGCATCACCGGCGGCACCTTCAGCCTGTTCTGATGGAAACCAGATAGACCACCCCGAGCCGTGAAAGAGCCCGAATGACAGCCGTCCGCATCGCCACCTGGAACATCAACTCCGTCCGCCTGCGCCTGCCGATCGTCGAGCAGTTCGCCGCCGAGCACCGCCCCGACGTCATCTGCTTTCAGGAAACCAAGGTGGAGGACGGCAAGTTCCCCGCCGACGCCTTCCGCGAGATGGGCTTCCCGCATGTCGAGTTCTTCGGCCAGAAGAACTATCACGGCGTCGCCACGGTCTCGAAGCATCCCTTCGCCGCCGTCGAGCGCCGCAACTGGTGCGGCAAGGACGACACCCGCCACCTGGCGACGACCTTCGCCGACGGCACGGAGCTGCACAATTTCTACGTCCCGGCCGGCGGCGACGAGCCGGACCCGGAGAAGAACGAGAAGTTCGCCCACAAGCTGCAGTTCCTGGACGAGGTCACCGCCTGGTTCGCCGGGCGCCGCGCCGCCGACAACCGCTTCGTCGTGGTCGGCGACCTCAACATCGCGCCGCACGAGAACGACGTCTGGTCCCACAAGCAGCTGCTCAAGGTGGTCAGCCACACGCCCGTCGAGGTGGAGCGCATGGCGCGCTGGTACGCCGCCCACGATTTCGAGGACGTGGTGCGGCGCTTCGTGCCGGAGACGGAGAAGCTCTACACCTGGTGGAGCTACCGCGCGAAGGACTGGGAAGCGGCGGACCGCGGCCGGCGGCTGGACCATGTCTGGGTGACGCCGGCGCTGGCCGACGCGCCGCGGGCGCTGGAGGTGATCAAGCCCGCGCGCGGCTGGCTGAAGCCCTCCGACCACGTGCCGGTGATCGCCGAAATGGATCTGCCGCTGTGAACCTGGACCCGTTCTTCCGCCCGCGCTCGGTCGCGGTCGTCGGCGCGGGAGAACGGGCGACATCCTCGGGCGGGGCGGTGATGCGCAATCTGGCCATCGCGGGCTTCGCGGGCCGCGTCGTGCCGGTGAACCCGAAGGGGGGCACGATCTTCGGCCACGCGGCGAAAACATCGATTTCCGATATCGGGGAACCGGCGGACCTCTGCGTCATCGTCATCCGCCCCGACCTGATCCCGGGCGCGCTCGACGAAGCCGGCCGCAGCGGCCACCGGAACGTGCTGATCCTGCCCGGCGGCTTCGCCGAGGCCGGCGCGGAAGGCGCGGCGCGCGACCGGGAGACGCGCGGGATCGCCGCGCGCCACGGCATCACGGTCGCCGGTCCCAACTGCGCCGGGCTGATCTCGCTGGCCCCGGACCGGCGCTTCGCCGCGACCTTCCTGCGCGACATGCCGCCCGGGCCCAACGCGAAGGGCGAGGTGGCGCTGATCAGCCAGTCCGGGGCCATCGCCGAGGAGGCGATCGCAGCCGCCAACGCCCGCCACATCCCGCTGGGCACCGTGGTCTCCGTGGGCAACGCCATGCATCTGGGCGTCACCGAGTACCTCGCCTATCTGGGCGCGCAGGACCGGGTCTCGGCGGTGCTGCTCTATATCGAGAGCGTCGCCGACCCTGCCGGTTTCGTGGCCGCCTGCCGGGCCGTCGCGGCGAAGAAGCCGGTGATCGCGCTGATGGGCGGGCGTACCGCGCCGGGCAGCCGCGCCGCAGGGGCCCATACCGGGGCGGCGGCCACCGACGACGCCGCGATCGACACCTTCCTGGCCGAGGCCGGCGCGATCCGCGTCCGCTCGCTCCGGCGGCTCATGCTGGCGGCCAAGGGCTTCGGCGCCTTTCCCGCGGGCACGGGCCGGCGCGTGCTGGTGCTGTCCAACTCGGGCGGACCCGGCGTGATCTGCGCCGACGAGGCCGCGGCCGGGGGCCTGGAACTCGCGCCCCTGCCCGAGGCCATGGGCGCGGCGCTGGCGGCGAACCTGCCCGCCGAGGCCTCGGTCGCCAACCCGATCGACCTGCTGGCCGACGCCCGCGAGGACCGCTTCCGCATGGCCTTCCGCGCGCTGCTGGATCATGGCCTCGACGGCTATGACGCCGTGCTCGGCATCCACGTCGTCCCCTTCATGGTCGACGCAGACCCGGTCGTCGCGGCGCTGGCCGAACTGGCCGGAGAATGCCCGGTGCCCTTCATGCACGCCATGATGGGCACCCTGCCGCACAGGGCGGACTGGTTCGCGAAGCTGGAGGCGGCGGGCGTGCCGGCCTTCGACGACGTCGAGCAGATGGCCGAATGCGCCGCCCTGCTGGCGCGCTACGGTACATCGTAGGGACCGCGGCCCGCGGCGGCCGTCTGTCAGGCGGCGGTCAGGCCTTCCGCCACTTCGTCTTGCAGATCTCGTGGAAGGGCTGGAAGTGCTCGCCGACCTTGCCGGTGACCGTGCTCTTCGGTTCGGCGGTGAAGACCCGCCGGTGCGCGATGCGCCAGTGTCCGCCCCGGTAGAGGTAGTCGTCCTCGTACCAGCCCTGCAGGTTGGGATAGACCGCCTCCGGCCGGGCCATGAACTCGTTCAGTTCACAGCGCCCCCATGCGCGATCGCCGTCCAGCTCGATGACGAAGTTGGTCTGGACATGGTGGACGTTCGGGATCGCGCGCTGCAGGTCGGCGGCGAACTCGGCGAGTTCCGCGCGGCCCTCTGCCTTCACCTTCACCGCCGGGATCTCGAAGACTCCGTCCTCGGTGAACAGCGCGGCCCAGTCTTTCGGGTCGCCATGGTCGACCTCCCAGGCGTAACGGGCCAGCAGGTCCTGGATCATCACCCGGTCGGCGGCCCGCTGCAGATATTCGGACGTGCGCGCCATGTGCTTTCTCCCCAATGCCGTTGGCATGGGGCAGGATCGCGGAACGGGCGGCCGATGTCATCCCCGCACTCGGGGGTGGCCGATAGAGAAGGCGCGCGGGACGGTTCGGAAGGCCCGCCGACGCAGCTCAGAAGGCGCGCGGGCCGGCCCAGCCAACCCCCGCGCGCCCACCGGAATCAGTTCGCGCCGTCGAGCAGGCGCCGCGTGATGACCTGGGCCTGGATCTCGCCGGCGCCCTCGAAGATGTTGAGGATGCGGGCGTCGCAGAGGATGCGGCTGACCTCGTATTCCAGCGCGAAGCCGTTGCCGCCATGGCTCTGCACGGCGTTGTCGGCATTGGCCCAGGCGACGCGGGCGGCCAGCAGCTTGGCCATCCCGGCCTCCAGGTCGCAGCGCCGGCCCTCGTCCTTGGCGCGCGCGGAATAATAGGTGAGCTGGCGCGCGATCATGGTCTCGACCGCGGCCCAGGCGACCTTGCCGTGCACCCGCGGGAAGGCGTAGATCGGCTTGCCGAACTGCAGCCGGTCCCTGGCGTAGCGCATGCCGCATTCCATGGCGTTCTGGGCGACGCCCACGGCGCGGGCGGCCGTCTGGATGCGGGCGCTCTCGAAGGTCGCCATGAGCTGCTTGAAGCCGTTGCCTTCCTCACCGCCGAGCAGGTTCTCGGCGGCAACCTCGAAGCCGTCGAAGCCCAGCTCGTATTCGCGCATGCCGCGATAGCCCAGCACCTCGATCTCGCCGCCGGACATCCCTTCGGCGGGGAACTGGTTGCCCTCCTCGCCGCGCGGCTTGGGCGCGAAGAACATCGACAGGCCCTTGTAGCCCGGCTCGTCGGGGTTGGTGCGCGCCAGCACGGTCATGACGTCGGCGCGGGCGGCGTGGGTGATCCAGGTCTTGTTGCCGGTGATCCGGTAGACGTCGCCGTCGCGCACGGCGCGGGTGCGCAGGCTGGCCAGGTCGGAGCCGGTGTTGGGCTCGGTGAAGACCGCCGTCGGCAGGATCTCGCCGGAGCAGATGCCGGGCAGCCAGCGCTGCTTCTGCTCCTCGGTGCCGCCGGTCAGCAGCAGTTCGGCCGCGATCTCGGAACGGGTGCCGAGCGAGCCGACGCCGATATAGCCGCGCGAAAGCTCCTCGGAGACGACGCACATGGACATCTTGCCCAGGCCCAGGCCGCCGTAGTTCTCCGGCACCGTCAGGCCGAAGACGCCGAGCTCGCCCATCTCCCGGATGATCTCGAGCGGGATCAGTTCGTTGTCCAGATGCCACTTGTGGGCATGAGGCGCGACCTTGTCGTCGCTGAAGCGGCGGAACTGGTCGCGGATCATCTGGAAGGTCTCGTCCAGGCCCGGCTCGCCGAAATTGCCGGTCTCCAGCGCGCCGTCCAGCAGCGCCGCGATGCGGCTGCGCACCGCCGGCGTGTTGCCCTGGAAGATCAGCTTGCGCACCGCCTGGGTGGCCAGCTTGTCGACGGACCGCATCTGCAGACCGAGGTCCTGCGGGCGGACGACCTCGCCCTGATTCATCGGAATGCCGTTGCCCAGCTGGGCCAGATACTCACCGAAGCCGGCCTGCAGGATCAGCCGCTCCAGTTCGCCCAGCTTGCCCTCCTCGTCGATACGGCCGGCCCAGTTGCGCAGTTCGCGCAGCGCCTCGACATAGGTCGCGACCCAGGCCAGACCGTGACAGGCGAACTGGTTCAACTCCATCTTCTCGGCGTCGATGCGACCCTCGTCGTCGCGGACCAACTTCGCCACCGTGGAGATGGCCACCTGCTTGTAGCGGTCGGCCGAGTCCACGGCCTTGGCGGTGAGGTCCATCAGGTCGGAAAGCACCAGATCGTCCTGGCGGGCGTCGAAGGCGGGCGCGGTGTCGGGCATGGAGGTACTCTGCTGCGGCTGTTGTCGGAAATTGGCGGCGTTTATGGCCGATCCGACCGGCAATTGCCACAGGGAACTTGTCGCGGCAGCGCCCGGATTCGGCCCGGCGGAGCGCGTCAGCCGCCGCTTCGCGCGCCGCCTCCGGCGCGGGCCGCGGCGATGTCGAACAGCCGCCTGCGCATGGCCGCGACATCCACCGGCTTGCGGAAATTGCCCGCGACCTCGTGGCCGTTCGCCTCGGCGAGACGGGCCGCGGCGTTGCGGATGCTGTCGGGCTGACCGGAAACGATCAGGATGGCGCCGTCGAAGCCGGCCTCGCGGAGTTCGCCCAGCACGTCCAGCGCGTCCAGGTCCGGCATGCAGAGGTCCAGGGTGACGACGTCGGGACCGACCCGCGAGACCGTCTCGGCGGCCAGACGCGGATCGGCGATCCAGTCCGCCTCGAAGCCGGCGCGGGCCGCGACGCGGGCGACCAGCTCAGCGGAATCGGCGTCGTCGTCAATGGCCAGCAGTCGCGGGACGGCCGATGGCGAGGTCATCGATCGCGTTCTCCATTCGGGACGCAACCCCTTGATACCTCACCGGGGGGCTGCCGCCGGGCCGCCCGCAGGGGGCGGCCGGCCGGCTTGTTCAGGCGGCGCGGGCCGCGCGGGCGGCCTTCGCCGGCGCAGCGCCGCGGTGCGGGCGGAAGCGGATTTCCGCCTCGTCCACCGCTTCGCGCATACGGCCGACCAGATGGTCGATCTCGGCCTTGTGGTGCCGTGCCATGACCTGCAGGCGGAACCGCGCGCCGCCGCGGGCGACGGCCGGATACTCCACCAGGTTGGCGATGGCCCCGCGCTTGGCCAGTTCCTGGGCCGCCATGCGGGCATGGCCCTCGGCGCCGATATGCACCGGCACGATCGCCGAAGGATCGCCGGAAACGTCGAAGCGCGCCTCCTTGAGCTGCTCGCGCAGATAGAGGGTGTTGTTCATCAGATCGCGGCGCAGCTGACGGCCCTCATCGGAGCGGACGATCTCGAAGGCCTTCAGCACGACCGCCGCCTGCATGGGCGAGAGCGCGTTGGAGAAGGTCTGCGGCGCGCTGTAGTACTTCAGGTACTCCTTCACCGCCCGCGACCCGGCGGTCACGAAGCCGCCATTGGAAGCGAAGGTCTTGGAGAAGCTGCCGACGATGATGTCGACGTCGTCGATCATGTTCTGCAGGCCAAGCTGGCCACGGCCATCCTCGCCCATGCAGCCCAGGTCGTGCGCGGCGTCGACCAGAAGGATGGCGCCGAACTCGTGGCAGAGATTCTGCAGTTCGCGCAGCTTCGGCGTGTCGGAGTCCATGGAGAACAGGCTCTCGGTGACGACGAGGATGCCGTTCTTCGCATCCTTGTCGCGGATCCGCTTCAGCTTGCGCCGCACGCCATCCAGGTTGAGGTGGCCGTGCAGGTGGATGTTCTTCGTCGCGGCGGCCGCGCCCTGCTGCATGCAGCTATGGGCCAGCACGTCCATGACCACGTGATCGTCGGGCCGCACCAGGCCCTGGACGACGCCGAAGCCGGCGGACCAGCCCGTGGGATAGAGCACCGTGTGATCGCGGCCCAGAAAGCCGGAGATCTCGGCTTCCAGCCGCAGAGACAGGCCGGTATTGCCGAGCAACGCCGCCGAACCGGCGCTGTGGGCGCCGAAATCGGTGATCGCCCGGATCGCAGCCTCCTTGATGGCCGGATGCGAAGCCAGGCTGAGATAGTCCTGAGAGGCGAAGTTGACGCCCTGCACATCCTTGCCGGTGTCGTCGAAGGCGCTGCAGGAGGACTTCGGCGCGGTGGCCGTGGAGCGGGAATAGGGCCAGAGATCGTGGCGGCGGCGCAGGTTCTGCCAGTCGAAGAAGGCTTCCGTGCGACCGAGGAGGTCGGCGCCTTCGATGATGCGGTAATCCCTGAGGCTGCCCACGAGCGCTTCGGGAGGAAGGCTGGCGTCGTCGTTCATGTTTCGGTTCCTCCGAAGCGGGCGGACCGGTTCTGGGCCGCGTATCCTAGTACGCGGCAGAGTGGAACTACGGGCTTAACGAGCGGTGAACCGTTCTGGTTAACGGCTGTCGATTGACGGCCGTTCCGACGAATTCTTCATGCATTTCGGACGAATTCGCGTCATTCGAGCAATATCCGCGGCACCGTTCCATCACGGGTTTCGCCGGATGTCACGAGGCGGCGTTCGGTACCGCTCGAAGAAGGAAGTTGGGGCGAGTGATCGGAATTGAACCGACGACCTCCAGAGCCACAATCTGGCGCTCTAACCGACTGAGCTACACCCGCCACCGGAGAGGCCGCTGTTTAAACGCGGCGGTGCTGGCGGTCAAGCACTGACAGGCCCGGCGAACGCGGCTACGATTCCCGCCGAAGGGGCCGGCGAGACGCCCCGCGACAACAGGGAGGTCGAAAAGCCATGAACAGGGTTCTGGAACCGAAGGGACACGCCAATCCGGGCTCGCGTTTCGCACCGGGCATGGAGGTTCCCCCCGACTGCCGCTGGTGCTTCATCTCCGGGCAGGTCGGCCTCGACCGCAAGGGCAACATCCCCGATGACATCGACGGGCAGATCCATGTCGCCTTCGACAACGTCTTCGCCATCCTGGCCGAGGCGGACATGGGCGTGGCGGACGTCGTGCGGCTGAACATCTATCTGACCGACGCCGGCGACGTCGCCGCCTATCGCCGGATACGCGACGAACGGATGGAGGGCCGGCTGACCGCCTCGACGCTGGTGGTGGTCAGCGCCCTGGTCGATCCGCGCATGAGGGTGGAGATCGAGGCGGTGGCCGCCGCGATGGCCTCGCCGGGCCGGGCCGCGTGAAGGTCGTCATCACCGGCGGGGCGGGCTTCATCGGCCGGCGCCTCGCGCGGCGCATACTCGAGAAGGGCTCGCTCGCCGGACCGGACGGCAAGCCCGCCGCGGTCACCCGTCTGGTGCTGTTCGACATGGCCGAGGCCGGGGGCTTTGACGACCACCGCGTCGAGACGGTGTCGGGCGACGTCGCCGACCGGGCGACGGTGGATCGGCTGATCGGCGACGACACCGCCAGCATCTTCCACCTGGCCGCGATCGTCAGCGCCCAGGCGGAGGAAGACTACGACCTCGGCATGCGCATCAACCTGGACGGGACGCGCAACGTACTGGAGGCGGCGCGGGCCCTGCCGCAGACGCCGCGGCTGGTCTTCGCCAGCTCCGTCGCGGTCTATGGCGGCGCGGATCTGCCCGAGGTCGTGACCGACGCCACGCCCGTGACGCCGCTGACCAGCTATGGCGCGGCCAAGGCCTGCGGCGAGCAGCTTGTCTCCGACATGTCGCGCAAGGGCTATGTCGACGGCCGCTCGCTCCGCCTGCCGACCATCGCGGTGCGCACGGGCCGGCCGAACCGGGCCGCTTCGACCTGGGTCAGTTCGATGATCCGGGAACCGCTCTGCGGCGAAGACATGACCGTGCCGGTGACCGCGGACTCGGCGATGTCGCTGCTCAGCCCACGGCGGGTGGTGGACGCCTTCATCACCGCCCACGAGACGCCGGCGGAGCGTATCGGCGACTGGCGGTCGATGGTCCTGAGCGGCATCACCGTGACCGCCGGCGAGATCGCCGAGGCTGTCGAACGCAACCGGGGCAACCGCAAGGTGGGCGAGATCCGTTTCGCGCCGGACCCGGCGATCCAGCGCATCGTCGACGGCTGGCCCCGGGGAACGCGGGGCGAACGCGCCGAGGCGCTCGGCATTGCCGCCGACGGCTCGATCGACGAGATCGTGCGCCACTTCATCGAGGACGATCTGGACAACCAGATGCAGGGCATTTTCTGAGGGGGACCGACATGGCCGGACGGCTGGAAGGCAAGACCTGCTTCGTTACCGCGGCGGCGCAGGGCATCGGGCGCGCCACGGCGCTGCGCTTCGCCGAGGAGGGCGCGCGTGTCGTCGCCACGGACATCAACGAGGCGAAGGTCGCCGAGATCGCCGGCGCGCGGATCGAGACCCGCGGCCTCGACGTCCTCGACACCGGCGCGGTGGCGGCGATGGCGACGGAGGTCGGCGCCGTGGACGTGCTGTTCAACTGCGCCGGCTACGTCCATCACGGCGCGCTGCACGACACGCCGCTGGAAAGCTGGGATTTCTCGTTCGAGCTCAACTGCCGCTCGCTGTTCGTCGTCACCAAGGCGTTCCTGCCGGCGATGCTGGACAATGGCGGCGGCTCCATCATCAACATGGCCTCGGTGGTCAGTTCGGAGATGGGCGTGGTCAACCGCTGCGCCTACGGCGCGACAAAGGGCGCGGTGATCGGGTTCACCAAGTCGGTGGCCGCCGACTACATCGGTCAGGGCATCCGCTGCAACGCAATCTGCCCGGCGACGGTGCAGACGCCCTCGCTGGACGAGCGCATCAACGCGTTCGACGATCCGGAACAGGCGCGGCGCGACTTCATCGCACGCCAGAAGATGGGTCGGCTGGCGACAGCCGAGGAGATCGCCGATCTGGCGCTCTATCTCGCCGCCGACGAGAGCCGCTACATAACCGGCCAGCCCATGATCATCGACGGTGGCATGCACCTGTAGACCGGACCGCGTCCCGGCCGTGACTGACCGGTTATCTGCGGGAGCCGCCCCCGGCGCCGCAGACAGGCCGCGTTCAGATTCCTCGTGCCGAGTTGACCAGGATCAAGGCTGCGGAACGCCGAACCGCTAGTCTGCGTTCGTCAGCTCAAGCACATGGAACAATGACCATGAAATCCAAGATCGCCTGTATCGCCGTCGCGCTCACACTGGGCCTGGCCGCATGCGAAACCAATACCGCCGGCCAGAAGGAAGTGGGCGGCGCCCTGATCGGCGCCGCGGTGGGCGGCCTGCTGGGTTCGCAGATCGGCGGCGGCGCCGGCCAGCTCGCCGCAACTGCGGGCGGCACCCTGCTGGGCGCCTATCTCGGCTCCGAGGTCGGACGCTCGCTGGACAAGTCCGACAGGCTCTACGCCGAGCGCACCGCCCAGCGGAGCCTGGAGAGTTCCCGCAGCGGGACAACGTCAACCTGGGTCAACCCGGACACGCAGCATTCCGGCACTTTCACACCAACCAACACCTACAGGTCGGCGGACGGCCTTGACTGCCGCGACTACCAGCAGCGGGTGATCATCGACGGCCGCGATGAACTGGCGACCGGAACGGCCTGCCGCCAGGCCGACGGCACGTGGCGCATCGTCAACACGCGGTAGACCAGCCCGCCGCGCCGGCTGGCGCACCCGCAACAGGGCATGTACCCTGTCCCCGGGCGCGGCCGGCGCCTCTGGCCTGCGGCATCCTTCATGGGCGAGGAAGGACGCTGAAGTCCGGACCCCGCGCCATGCTGATGGAGAAGGCCGAATGAGCGACAACCGGCCCTGGGCCGTGCCGACGAAGCAGCTCGAGACCGACCGCGTCGTGGTCACCGAATGGCGCTTTGCGCCCGGGGCCCACACAGGCTGGCACCGCCACGGCATGGACTATGTCGTGGTCCCCGTCACGACCGGCGAACTCAGCATCGAAACCGCCAACGGCGTGGCGAAGGCGCCGCTCGCCGCAGGCGTCTCCTACGCCCGCGACGCCGGCGTTGAGCACGACGTGATCAACGACAACCCCTTCGAGTTCGTCTTCGTCGAGATCGAGTTGAAATAGACAACGCCCTTCAACCGGCTTCCCGGAGCGCGCCTTCCGGCAGTCTAAGCGGCTCGAAATGCAGTTTGTAGTCGGGGTCGACGGCATAGACCGTTCCGTTCGGCACCTGCCGCCAGGCCTCCTCCGGCGTCACCGGTTCCGACGCGACCTCGGCGGAACGGTAGTCGGATCTCGGCTTGTGGTGCACATGCGTCTGCCCGCAGATGTCGCAGCGGACAAGGCCGTCACGCTCCAGGTACCAGAGCGTCCGGTTCAGCCGCGTGCCGACCATGCGTTCGCCGTCGCCAAGAACGATATTGAGCCCGACGGGCTTGCCGGGGGCCAGTTCCGCACACCATCGGACGATCCGCTCGACGCCTTCGCGCACGGTTTCGAGCAGGTCGGTCTGCGGTCCGTGCGCCCAGCGTGTCAGCAGGTAATGGAATACATGTTCGCTGTCGGTATCGCCCCGGATCTCATCGTGATGAAGCGGGTCGACATGCTCCAGCAGGCGCGGTCGGATCGCCTCGAAGTTCGGCAAGGTGCCGTTGTGGGCGAAGATGTAGCGGCCGAAGACGAAGGGGTGGGTGTTCTCGATACGCGGCGAACCCACAGTTGCGCGGCGCACATGCGCGATCACGGTGTGTGCGTAGACGCGGGCCGCCTTCTTCGCGAAATGCTCGCCATGGAACGCGGCCCATGTCTGACGCTCCAGCATCGGTACGCCGTCGGGATACTCGGCAACACCCCAGCCATGGCCGTGCGCCAGTCCCTCGGCGTCGCCCTGGCTCTGGCGCATGAGGTTGTTCTGGGAACGGACAAGACCGCATTCGACCCGAGTGGGCTCATTCGCCCGAAGCGCATAGAGACGGCACATTCCGGCATTCTCCTTCCCCCAGGGCGCGTTGCGCAGCTTTGGTCCCGAGAATAGTCTCCTTTGGCAACGGCGCGTCAAAGGGCGAATCGCCGCCGAGCACGCATTTCGGCCGGGCGCGCAGGGACGGGCAACTCTATGGCCAGGAATTCACCAAGCTTGGGGATGAGGGCGTGTCGGCACGGAAGACGCATGGTCCGGACGCCCGAGACACAATGCGGCCGGCGATTCCGATCGTCGAACGCCTGGCAGTCCATCTACCGCAGAGGGAACGGCGGCGACTCCTGCGGATGGCCAGGGCAGTTCTCGCAAACGAGCCCTCGCTCGGGCGGACCGACTTCTTCGGCCCGCGGGTTTCGTCCGGTCTGAAGCCGGGGCCCGCCCTCCTGATCGGCGATCAGCGGGAAGTCGGGCTGTTCGCGGGAATGCGGGAACAGCGGCTGGAGCATCGGATAGCCCTGCTGGCCGACGAGGGCGACTTCCTCGTCGTCGAGAAGGCCTGCCCGCGCCACGAGGCCTTCGTCCGCCACCTGCTCGGCATCCACGACCTTCGGATCATCGAGATCGGCCCGCCGGAGCGGGGCGGCCCGGCGGCGATCGCAAGCCGCTGCCGGTCGCCGGCGCTGGCCGCGCGCTTCGCCGACGCGGCCCGGGACCGGGGCTGCTTCCAGATCGTCCCCTATTTGGGCTCGGGTAAGGACTGGGCGCTGGCCGGAACAATCGCCGATGTCGCCCGCGTCCCGGTCAGGGTCGCCGCACCGCCGCCGCAGCTCGCCAAGCGGGTCAACGACAAGATCTGGTTTGCTGACCGCGTGCGGGCGGTGCTTGGTCCACAGGCCCTGCCGCCCACTTTCGCCGCCTATGGGCCGGCGGCCCTGGCGGCGCACATACGGCGCCTCGCCCGCAATTGCGAACAGGTCATCGTCAAGACGCCGGACAGCGCCGGTTCCCTGGGCAATGTGAACCTCGACGCGGCGCTGATCCGCGGCTTCAGCACCGAAAGGCTGCATTGCTGCGTCCTGGACATCCTGCGCGCCCGAGGCTGGCGCGACCGCTATCCGCTGCTGGTCGGCGTCTGGGAGACCGCCGCCCTGTCCAGCCCCTCGGCGCAGATCTGGATCCCCGCCCCCGGTGACGGAGATCCGGTGGTGGAAGGCATCTTCGAGCAACGCCTGGCCGGTGACGAAGCCGAATTCATAGGCGCCGCTCCGGCTGTGTTATCGGTCGGCGTGCTGCGCCGCATCTGCCGCGAGGCGATGGCGCTGGCCGTACATCTGCAGGCGCTCGGCTATTTCGGACGTTGCAGCTTCGACTGCCTGATCACCGGCGAGGCCGGGCGCGCCCGTGGCGTGCACTGGATCGAGTGCAACGGCAGATGGGGCGGGGTTTCGATCCCGATGAGCTTCGTCAACCGGTTCTTCGGCCGCCACGCCGGCCGCGGCATGGTCATCGTACAGGACCAGTCCCTGCAACTGCGCGTGCGAACCGCCGAAGCGCTCTACGACCTGCTGGGACCGTTCCTGCTGCGCCGCGGGAAAAATGAAGGCATCGTCCCGCTTGCCGTCGGCGGAATCGAGCGCAGCGCCGGATTCCCCTTTCTCGCCGTGGCCGATAGCCAGGCTCGCGCTGAAACCCTGGCCGGCCAGGCCCGCGCCCTGCTCGCCAGACGCGGCTGAACGCTCCCTGCGGTCAATCCGGCAGGTCGAGCCGGTAGACCCGTTTCGCGGTGTCGTGGAACAGGGCGTCGCGCTCGGCCTCCGTATAGGCGGCGGCGATCAGCTTGAAGGCGTTCCACAGCACCGGATAGCTGACCGACAGCTTGTCGACGGGGAAGTTGCTCTCGAACATGCAGCGCCCGGGTCCGAAGCAGTCGATGGCGTGGACGTACCAGTCGCCCGTCGCCGCCACCAGCTCGCGCGCCGTGGGCGGCTTGTCGCGCTTGTGCCAGCCGAAGCCGTTCACGGCCATGTTGAGGCCGCCCAGCTTCGCCACCACGTTCTCGCAGCGCGCCAGTTCCGCGAAATCGAGCTTCCACTGCTCGAAGATCTCGTCGCGCTTGCCCTCATAGGGCCCGATGCCCAGCGGTCCGAGAAAGTGGTCGGCGATGATCACCGTGTCGGGAAAGGCGCGGGCCAGTTCGGTCACCTCCCGGATCTGGGGATGGTAGACCCAGGCCTCGAAGCTCATGTCCCGCTTTTGCAGTTCGGCAAAGCCTTCGCGGAAGGTGGCGTCGGCCAGCATGTGCCTGAACGGCTTCGTGTGCGCCACCCTGACGTCCGGGCTGTCGTCATGGGCTGCGACATGGCGGATGCCGCGGAAGCGGTCGGGCGCCGCGCGCATGTGGGCGTCCAGCACCTCGCCGACGCGGCTGCCCAGGTTGAGGTCGGCCAGGCCCACGATGCCTGCGCAGGCGCGGGCGGCGCCGTAGGTCCCCGACGCGCTCATGGCGGCAACGCCGTTGACGAACTCGGTCTCGCCCACAGGCTTCAGGTGTTCCGGCCCGTCGGCGCGGTACATGGCGCCGCACTCGACGAAGACCGTGGCGACGACGTTGTGACCGGAACCCATGTCGGAGAGCAGTTCGTCCAGCAGATAGCGAGAGCCGGGATAGTCCCAGAGATGGTGGTGCGGGTCGATGATCGGCCGGTCCGGCTCGATGACTTCTTCCTGAACCTGATCCAGCCAGGCCTGATCGATCGGCATGACGCCCTCCCCTGCGCGGTATCGACAACAGCCCTGACTATAGGGCAGGCGGCCGGCCCGGTCAGGTTCCAATGCGCCGCCGGCAAGGCGGGAGGGGAAAATCGGACTTCACCCCGGCCCGAGTAAAGAATCCGCTTTCGCGGCGGGCGGCATGGGCGCAACATCCCCGTCCTCGACAACGCCGCGGGCGACGTGAAACGCCGCGGAGGGAGACCGCAACAGAATGACTTACGGACTTGGCCTGTTCCTGGAGGACGGCTTCGTCGTCACCGCCGACACGCGCTCCAACGCCGGTGTCGACCATATCGCGACCATCTCGAAGATCTCGGCGTTCCAGAACGCGGACGAGCGGGTCATGGTGCTGGCCTCCGCCGGCAACCTGGCGACCACCCAGGCGGTGGTCACCATCCTGAACCAGCGCCTGGGCCAGGGCGGCAACCCGACCAACCTGTTCGATGCGGCGACGATGTTCGACGCCACCAAGATGGTCGGCAGCGTGCTGCGCGAGGTGATGAGCGCCAATGCCCAGCACGTGCAGGCCTATGGCGATCCCTCGGCAAGCTTCCTGTTCGCCGGCCAGATCGCCGGCGGGCCGCACCGGCTGTTCCTGATCTATCCGGCCGGCAACTTCATCGAGGCGTCCCCGGACACGCCCTACCTGCAGATCGGCGAGGTCAAGTACGGCAAGCCGATCCTGGACCGCGCCATGCAGTTCAGGACCAGCCTGTCCGAAGCGGTGAAGCTGACGCTGCTCAGCTTCGACGCCACCGTGCGCAGCAACCTGTCGGTGGCGCCGCCCTTCGACATGGTGATCTACCGCGCCGGATCGCTGGGCCCGATCCAGGTCCGGCGGGTGGAGATGGAAGATCCCTACTTCGTCAACATCCGCAACAGCTACAGCGACGCCATCCGGCAGGCCGTGCGGGACCTCGCGCCGGCTGACTGGCCCGAGATCGCATGACCCGGCCGGTCCCGGACAGGGCGGCCATCGAGGCGGCGCTGGACGAGGCCTATCAGGCCGGCCTCGCCAAATGCGCCCACGGCCATGTCGCGACCTACATCCCCGAACTGGCCCGGGTGGACCCGTCCCTGTTCGGGATCGCGGTGCACACCGTCGACGGCGTCACCGCCTCGATCGGCGACGCCGCCCACCCCTTCACGATGCAGAGCGTTTCCAAGATCTTCTCGCTCTCCGCCGTGATCGAGCATTCCGGCGAGCGGGTCTTCGAGCATATGTCGACCGAGCCGTCGGGCGACGCCTTCTTCTCCATCGTCAAGCTGGAGGAGGAGAAAGGGCAGCCGCGCAATCCCTACATCAATGCCGGCGCGATCCTGACCAGCGATCACCTGCCGGGCGTCGACGCATCGGACAAGATCGCCCATTTCCAGGCTTTCCTCGGGCGCGCCAGCGGGCTGGAGGCGGCCGCGTTCCCGGTCAACGAGGCGGTCTTCCGCTCGGAAGCGGAGACGGGCCACCGCAACCGGGCGCTGGCGGAGATCATGCGCCACCACAAGGTCATCAGCGACGTGGAAGTCGCTGTCGAGACCTATTTCCGGCAGTGCGCGGTCACCTGCACCGCCGAGCATCTGGCGCGGATAGCCATGTTCCTGACCAACGCCGGCGCAGACCCGATCACCGGCGAGCACATCATCACGCCGGCCAACGCGCATGGCGTGCTGGCGCTGATGGCGACGTCGGGCATGTACGACGAGGTCGGCAGCCACGCCATCGAGGTTGGCCTGCCGTCGAAAAGCTCGGTGAGCGGCGCGGTCCTCGCCATCGCGCCGGGGCGCATGGCGATCGCCGGCTTCGGACCCGCCCTGGGTCAGAAGGGCAACTCCATCGGCGCCATGAAGGCGCTGGGCGTGTTGTCGAAGCGGCTGGAGCTCTCGGTCTTCCGCTGATCGCAGCGAAGGCGGCGCGCGAACCGGGCGAGCCGGCCCGCGCGCCGTTGGCTCAGCTCAGCGCCTTCTGGAGGTTCCGGTCCAGGGCGTCGAGGAACTGGTTGGTGGTCATCCAGGGCTGGTCGGGGCCGATCAGGATGGCCAGATCCTTGGTCATCTGGCCGTTCTCGACCGACTGCACGCAGACCTTTTCCAGCGTCTGGGCGAAGTTCACCACCTCGGGCGTCTCGTCCATCTGACCGCGATAGCCCAGACCCCGGGTCCAGGCGAAGATCGACGCGATCGGATTGGTCGAGGTCTCCTTGCCCTGCTGATGCATGCGGTAGTGGCGGGTAACCGTGCCGTGGGCCGCCTCGGCCTCGACGGTCTTGCCATCGGGCGTCATCAGCACCGAGGTCATCAGGCCCAGCGAGCCGAAGCCCTGGGCGACCGTGTCGGACTGCACGTCGCCGTCGTAGTTCTTGCAGGCCCAGATGTACTTGCCGGACCACTTCATGGCGCAGGCCACCATGTCGTCGATCAGGCGATGTTCGTAGATCATGCCCTTGGCGTCGAACTTGTCCTTGAACTCGGCCTCGTAGACCTCCTGGAACAGATCCTTGAAGCGGCCGTCATAGGCTTTCAGGATGGTGTTCTTGGTCGACAGGTAGACGTCCCAGCCGCGGTTCAGGCCGTAGTTCATGCACGCCCGGGCGAAGTCGCGGATGGAATCGTCCAGATTGTACATGGACATGGCGACGCCGCCGCCGGGGAAGTCGAAGACCTCGCG
Source organism: Minwuia thermotolerans (assembly GCF_002924445.1). NCBI lineage: Bacteria > Pseudomonadati > Pseudomonadota > Alphaproteobacteria > Minwuiales > Minwuiaceae > Minwuia > Minwuia thermotolerans. Next base: position 49,417 of record NZ_PIGG01000048.1, on the reverse strand, counting down.
CTCGATGGTCTTGCCGTCCTCGCCCTCGAACTTGATGGTCAGCTTGCCCTTGCCGGGGACCACGAAGTCGGTGGCGCGGTACTGGTCGCCATAGGCGTGACGGCCGATGACGATGGGATCGGTCCAGCCCGGCACCAGACGCGGCACGTTCTGGCAGACGATCGGCTCGCGGAAGATGGTGCCGCCGATGATGTTGCGGATGGTGCCGTTGGGGCTGCGCCACATCTTCTTGAGCTTGAACTCCTCGACGCGCTGCTCGTCGGGGGTGATGGTGGCGCACTTGACGCCGACGCCGTACTTCTTGATGGCCTCGGCCGCGTCGACGGTGATCTGGTCGTCGGTGCGGTCGCGCTCCTCGACGCCCAGGTCGTAATAGTGCAGGTCGATATCGAGATAGGGCAGGATCAGCTTCTGCTTGATGAAATCCCAGATGATCCGGGTCATCTCGTCGCCGTCCAGCTCGACGACCGGATTTTTCACCTTGATCTTGCTCATTCCCCACCTCTTCGGATTGCACGGATTGATCCTGCGGCCGGCACGGCCCCGGAAGCTGCGCCGCTTATATCACCGCGCGCGCGGGCGTCAAAAGCGAAGCGCGCATGACGGTCATCATGCGCGCTTCGCCAAACTCATCGCCCGGCATATCCGGCCGGGCGGCTCCGCCGGCGGTCAGCCGTTGCCGACCTCGATCGCGTCCTCGATGGTGCGCAGGCCCGGCACCTTCGACGAGACCAGCACCGCCATGTTCCCGGGCTTGTGCTCGTTGCGGAACATCTTCATGTGGGCGCGCGGGATGTCGTCCCAGCTGAAGACTTCGGACATGCACGGGTCGATGCGCCGTTCGATCACCAGCTGATTGGCCTGGGTGGCCTGCTTCAGGTTGGCGAAGTGGCTGCCCTGGATACGCTTCTGGCGCATCCAGACATAGCGGGCGTCCATGGTCAGATTGTAGCCGGTGGTACCGGCGCAGAAGACCACCATGCCGCCGCGCTTCACGATGATGCAGCTGACGGGGAAGGTCGCCTCGCCCGGATGCTCGAAAACGAAGTCGACGTCATTGCCCTTGCCGGTGATGTCCCAGATCGCCTTGCCGAACTTGCGGACTTCCTTTGTCCAGGCGGCGTATTCCTCGGTGTTGACCGTCGGCATCTGGCCCCAGCAGTTGAAATCCTTGCGGTTGATCACGCCCTTGGCGCCCAGCGACATGACGAATTCGCGCTTGTCCTCCTCGGAGATCACGCCGATGGCGTTGGCGCCGGCGGTGGCGCAGAGCTGCACCGCCATGGAACCGATGCCGCCCGACGCGCCCCAGATCAGCACGTTGTCGCCGGGGCGCAGGATGTGCGGGCGATGGCCGAACAGCATGCGGTACGAGGTGGCGAGAGTGAGCGTGTAGCAGGCGCTCTCCTCCCAGGTCAGATGCCTGGGCCGCGGCATGAGCTGGCGGTCCTGGACGCGGGCGAACTGCGCGAAGGAGCCGTCCGGCGTCTCGTAGCCCCAGATCCGCTGCGAGGGCGAGAACATCGGGTCGCCGCCATTGCATTCGACGTCGTCGCCATCGTCCTGGTTGCAGTGGACGACGACCTCGTCGCCGACCTGCCAGCGCTTGACCTTGGAGCCCACGGCATAGACCACCCCCGCGGCGTCGGAGCCGGCGATGTGATAGGGCTGCTTGTGGACGTCGAACATGGAGACGGGCGTGCCGAGGGACGCCCAGACGCCGTTGTAGTTGACGCCCGCGGCCATCACGAGAACCAGCACGTCGTGGCTGTCCAGCTCGGGGGTCTCGACCACCTCGACCTGCATGGCCTTGTCCGGCTCGCCCTCGCGCTCCTTGCGGATCGCCCAGGCGTACATCTTCTTCGGTACGTGACCCAGCGGCGGGATCTCCCCGACCTCGTAGAGCTCCTTCTTCTCGCCCTGCGTCAGGTCCGACGGCTCGCTCTCGACTGCCTGGAATTCCGCCATGAGGTCATGCTCCATAAATCTCGCTACCGGATCCGTCCGGCCCCGCTTGCGCGCGGGACTGGACCCTCCCATCGTACAGGAATTATGCTGCAAAGCGGCAAACTACCGTTTTGCAGTGCGGCGACTGATATGATATTTCCGCCGCCAAACGCAAGGCGTAATTTTCGTTCGTACAAGACCTGCCTTTTGGAAGATCAGAAAATGACCGAGACCCCTGAACGCGACCGCCCCTGGCTGATCCGGACCTATTCGGGCCATTCGTCGGCGAGGGCGTCGAACGAGCTCTACCGCACCAATCTGAGCCGCGGGCAGACGGGCCTTTCGGTCGCCTTCGACCTGCCGACGCAGACCGGCTACGACAGCGACCACGTGCTGGCGAAGGGGGAGGTCGGCAAGGTCGGCGTGCCGGTGGGCCATCTGGGCGACATGCGGACGCTGTTCGACGGCATCCCCCTGGAGCAGATGAACACCTCCATGACCATCAACGCCACGGCGCCGTGGCTGCTGGCGCTCTACATCGCCGCCGCCGAGGAACAGGGCGCGGACCGGACGAAGCTGATGGGCACCGTCCAGAACGACATCATCAAGGAGTATCTCTCGCGCGGGACCTACATCTTCCCGCCGGCGGCGAGCCTGAAGCTGATCGCCGACGTGATCGGCTTCACGGTCGCCGAAATGCCGAAGTGGAACCCGACCAACATCTGCTCCTACCACCTGCAGGAGGCCGGCGCGACGCCGACGCAGGAGCTGGCCTTCGCGCTGTCGACGGCGCGGGCGGTGCTGGACACCACGAAGGAGCGCGGCGAACTGCCGCCCGAGATGTTCGGGCAGGTGGCCGGGCGCATCAGCTTCTTCGTCAACGCCGGCATCCGCTTCGTCGAGGAGATGTGCAAGATGCGCGCGTTCGTCGATCTCTGGGACGAGATGCTGCGCGACCGCTACGGCGTCGAGGAAGAAAAGAACCGCCGCTTCCGTTATGGCGTGCAGGTCAATTCTCTCGGCCTGACCGAGCAGCAGCCCGAGAACAACGTCTACCGCATCCTGCTGGAGATGCTGGCGGTGGTGCTGTCGAAGAAGGCCCGCGCCCGCGCGGTGCAGCTGCCCGCCTGGAACGAGGCGCTGGGCCTGCCGCGGCCCTGGGACCAGCAATGGTCGCTGCGCCTCCAGCAGATCGTGGCGCACGAGACCGACCTTCTGGAATATGCCGACCTGTTCGACGGCAGCCCCGTGGTCGACGCCAAGGTGGCCGAACTGAAAGCCGGGGCGCTGGACGAGATGAAGACCATCGAGCGCCTGGGCGGCGCCATCGCGGCGGTCGAGAGCGGCTACATGAAGGAGGCGCTGGTCGAGAGCAACGCCCGGCGCGTGCAGGCGATCATGTCGGGCGAGTTGAAGATGGTCGGCGTCAACTGCTTCACCGAGAGCGCGCCCTCGCCGCTGGCCGAGGCGGCGGACGCCATCCTGACCGTCGACGAGAGCGCCGAGGCCGACCAGATCGAGAGCCTGAACGCCTGGAGGGAGAGCCGTGACGAGGCGGCGGCGAAGGCCGCGCTGGCGGCGCTGGAACAGGCCGCGAAGGAAGACCGCAACATCATGGAGGCCTCCATCGCCGCCGCGAAGGCCGGCGCCACCACCGGCGAGTGGGCCGGCGTGCTGCGCCGGGTCTATGGCGAGTACCGCGCGCCGACGGGCGTTGGCGGCGCGGCCGGCGTCGCCGCGGAGGGGCTGGCGGAGGTCCGCTCGAAGGTCGAGCAGGTCTCGGCCCGGCTTGGCCGGCGCATCAAGATCCTGGTGGGCAAGCCGGGCCTCGACGGCCATTCCAACGGCGCCGAGCAGATCGCCGTCGCCGCCCGGGACGCCGGCATGGAGGTGGTCTACGAGGGCATCCGGCTGACGCCGAAGCAGATCGTCACCGCGGCGCTGGAGGAATCGGTTCACCTGGTGGGACTCTCGATCCTGTCCGGCTCCCACGCCGCGCTGGCGCGGGAGGTCCTCGAAGGCCTCCGCGCCGAGGGCCTGGGCGACGTGCCGGTCGTGGTCGGCGGCATCATCCCGAAGGCCGACGCCGAGGCGCTGAAAGCCGCCGGCATCGCCGCAATCTATACGCCCAAGGACTTCGACCTGGCCGCGATCATGAGCGACATCGCCCGGATCGTGGACGGTTCCGCCGAAGCGGCGTAGGAGAAACCGCGCTGCGCGGGATGGATCGGCCGGCACGCAGCGCGGCTCGGACCGTTGCAGTCATCCCCGATATCGCTCGACACGACAATATTTCCGGCCGAAACCCAGTCCCCGCTTGGCAAGCGCCCGGCGGCGCATCATCTTGAGGGTCGGCCATGGCCATCCGGATCGCGGCCTGCGATCCGGCCCCTCCTTCCGCGTCAGGGATCGGGAGCGGGACCATCGGCGCAGCCCGACAGCGGCTCCGGCCCGGGGCGTCGGGCGACTGCCACGTCAACAGCCGGAAATGTCCACTCCTTGCCGCCCCGACGAGGCGGGCCGGGGGCCCACCCGCAGCGGCGCCGCATCGGAATTCCGGACGCGCGCCGCCGCCCGACACGAGGTAGTCAGATGTCCAAGGGCAACAAGAACCGCGGCAACCGCGAGGCCAAGAAGCCGAAGCAGGAGAAGCCGAAAGTCACCGCCACCGCCAACTCCGGCGTCGCCAAGTCCCAGACGGTGATCGCCGGCAAGAAGGTCCAGTAGCGCCGGATGCCGGCTCGGCGGGTGTCGCCGGCCGGCGCAGACGTCTATACTCCCCTGATCGAACGCCGATCAGGGGAGGAGACGGCATCATGCAGTTCTACGATTGCGCCACCGCGCCCAGCCCGCGCCGCGCGCGCATCTTCATCGCCGAAAAGGGCCTCGACGTGCCCACGACCCAGGTCGACGTGGGCAAGGCGGAGCAGTTGGGCGACGATTTCCTGAAGATCAATCCGCGCGGCACCGTGCCCGTCCTGATGACGGACGAGGGCGTGGCGCTGACCGAGAATCTCGCCATCGCCGCCTATCTGGAGGCGAAGCACCCCGAACCGGTGCTGATGGGCAACAGCGACATCGAGCGCGCCGAGGTCCTGCAATGGGCGGCGATCGCCGAGTCCCACGGTTTCCAGGCCGTCGCCGAGGCCCTGCGCAACACCAACCCGCACATGAAGGGCCGCGCCCTGCCCGGACCCGACAATTACGACCAGATTCCGGAACTCGGCGAGCGGGGCCTCACCCGCACCAAGCGCTATTTCGAGATCCTCGACCGGCGGCTGGAGGGCCGCGAATGGCTGGTCGGCGGCGGCCTGACCTATGCCGACATCACCGCCTTCGTCTGCGCCGACTTCGCGCGCATCATCAAGATGCGGGTGCCTGAGGAGCTGGGCAATCTGCACGGCTGGTACACGAAGATGAAGGAACGCCCCAGCGCCGGCCTCTGAGGCCGGGCCCGTCCCGGGGGCAACTTTTCCCGCTTGCGTTGCATGCCCCTCTGTTCTTCAATCGTTCCAGGGAACGGCGGACATGGGAGCGGGCCATGGGCCTGGTATCGGGATTGCGGCGCGTGGCGTCGGGCCTTCTGGGCGGCGGCGACGTGATCCGAAGCGCGGAGGACGCGGCGGCTGCCCCCGAAAGAGGCGACTACAGCAAGGCCATTCCTTTCCTGGAACAGCTCGCTGCCGCAGGATCGACGACGGGTCTGAATCTCCTCGGCCTCGCCTGTCTGGAAGGCAACGGCGTTCCGAAGGACGAGGCGCGGGGCCTCGAACTGCTGAGGGCCGCAGCCGAAGCCGGCGATATCGACAGCAAGAAGGTCCTGGGCACCAAGCTGCTGTTCGACCCGAACGTTCCCGCCGATTCGGAGGCGGGGATGGCGATGCTGACGGAGGCGGCGGAAGCCGGCGATGCGAGTTCCGCCTACGCCATCGGCCGTGCCTGTCTGGATGGCCGATACTGCGAGCAGAATGCCGACAAGGCGGTGCGGTTTCTGCGGCTCGCGGCAGAGAACGGCGACAACGACGGTCTCGTTGTTCTGGCCAGAGCCTATGAGACGGGGGAGCACGTCGAGCAGGATCCCGCCCGGGCGCTGCAATACTACCGCGAGGCGGCGGCAGCCGGCTCCACACATTCGATGTGCGCGCTCGGCGATCATCACCTTCGGGGCGAGCATGTGCCGCACGACGCCGCGGAAGCCTTCCGCTGGTACGAGATGGCCGCCGAGGCCGGCGATCCGGACGGTTGCTACAAGGCCGGTCTCGCGCTGGTTCAGGGCATCGGCGTGATCGAGGACATCGACCGGGCCGTCGGCTATTTTCAGACCTCGGCCGAATGCGGCCATCCGGAAGGCATGGGATCCTTCGGCATGGTGCTCGAAGGCCATGACCGCGGCGTGGCGCACGCCATGATGAGCCGGGCGCGGGACCGGACGTCCGACCCCGACTTCGCCGCCCGGATGACGGAGCGGCTCGAGGCGCTGGAACCGCAGATGACCGCCGACGAACTCAGCCTCTCCGAACAGAACCGCGCCAGCTGGGCGGAACTGGACGCCGAAGATGAAACCACGGCGTAGGGTTCCGGGCCACGGATCGGGGACCGCATCCGTTGTCACCCCCGCCACCGTGCGAGGGTCCGGAGCGGCTTCGCCGCAAGTCGTTGGTTCGCCGGATGCCCGCACAGGGCGGGCATGACACGCACGGCGTTGCATCGGGCCAATCGACCGGCAGGATTCCGTCAGCCCGTCAACACCTCGACCATCTCCCCCGCCTCCGGCCAGCCGTCGATCAGCGCCTTACGCTCGCCCATCTCGAAATCGGCGAAGTCGAAGCCGGGGCTGACGGTGCAGCCCATCAGGCAAAAGCGGCCGCCGGGCTTCACCCGCGCGCCCTGCCAGACGCCGGCGGGCACGACCGACTGGGGCCGCTGGCCGGCGGCCAGATCGCGGCCGATCTCCACCACGCGGTGGCTGCCGTCGGGAAACAGCCGGAGCTGCTCCACCGGATCGCCCAGGTAGAAGTGGAAGATCTCGTCGGAAGCGACGCGGTGCAGGGCCGAGACGTCGCCCGGTCCCAGCAGGTAGTAGATCGCCGTGCTGAAGCTTCTCTGCCCGCCATAGCGCGGCGGCAGGGCGCCGGCGGCGACCCCCTCGGCCGCACGGTGGATCTCCGCGTAGTGGCCGCCCTCCGGGTGGGGCTGCAGGTCCAGCGTCCGGATGATGGCCTCGATCTCGCGCTTCCAGGCGTCGCTCACAGCTTCTCCCTCACCTCCTCGGCCGCCTCCTCGTCCAGTTCGCCGCTCTCCTCCAGCGAGGCGCGGTGAGCCTCGATGATGCGGTGCGCGGTGGCGCCCGGCAGGCCGGAGCTGATCAGCACCGCGTCGGCGAGCTGCAGGCTGGCCTCCACCGTCTCCGGCACCACCCTGTCGGCGCCGAGATCCCGCAGCCGCCGGGCGTGCTCGTTGTCATGGGCGCGGGCGTGGATCGAGAGGCCGGGCCATTCGCGCCGGGCCGCGGCGACGATGCGCTCCGCCGCCTGGGGGCTGTTGATGGTCACCACCAACGCCGTCGCGCGGTCCGCGCCGAGCCGGCGCAGCATGTCGGGACGGCTGGCGTCGCCGAAGAAGACATGATCGCGGCCCCGCCGGCTGCGGGCGAGCAGATGGGCGTCATTGTCGATGGCGTAGTGCGCCATCTCCTGCTCCTCCAGGATGGCCGCCAGCATCTGACCCACCCGGCCGTAGCCGGCAATCACGACATGCCCCTTCAGGTCCGATGGCGGACTCGCGGCGGCGGGGCGCTGACGCTCCGCGCCACGGGCTTCCAGCGCGCCGCCGAGACGGCGGCCGAAATGCGCCTGCATCGGCGTCGCCATCATCGTCAGGCTGGTGACGATCAGCATGAACTGGGCCGTCGGCCCATCCATCAGTCCGAGCGCGAAGGCCATCGAGACCACCAGCAGGGCGAACTCCCCGCCCTGGGACAGCAGCACCGCGCTCTCCGCGGCGACCGGGCGCGACTGCCCGAACGCCCGGCCGAGCCCGTAGATGATCGGCGCCTTGATGACGAACAGCCCGATCACTGAGACGCCCAGCAGCACCGGCCGGGCGAGGACTTCGGTCAGGTCGATCTCCATGCCGACCGAGACGAAGAAGACGCCCAGCAGCAGGCCCTTGAAGGGCTCGATGTCCAGTTCGACCTCGTGGCGGTATTCGGTCTCCGCCATCAGCAGCCCGGCGACGAACGCGCCCAGCGCCGCGGACAGGCCGGCGGATTCCATGGCCATGGCGGTGCCGATGATGACCAGCAGCACCAGCGCCAGGAACAGCTCCCGGCTGTCGGCCGCGCCGACGAAGCGGAACAGCGGCCGGAGCAGCAGCCGCCCCAGCACCAGCACCACGACGACGGCCGCCGCCGCCTGCCCCATGGCGATGGCGAAGGCGATGACCGGCGAATCCTCGCCGCGGGCGGCGAAGGCGCTGACCATGAACAGGATCGGCAGCACCGCGAGATCCTGGAACAGCAGGATCGAGAAACTGGTGCGCCCGACCTCGGTGCCCAGCCGGCGCTGCTCGGAAAGGAGTTGCATGACGATGGCCGTCGAGGACAGCGCGAAGCCGGCGCCGAGAATCACGGCCATGGGCAGGGTGTTGTCGAACATCGCCGCGATCGCCGTGATCACCGCTGCGGTGACCAGCACCTGCGCCCCGCCCAGCCCGAATACCAGCCGGCGCATCGCCCAGAGCCGCTCCAGCGACAGTTCCAGCCCGATCATGAACAGCAGGAAGATCACGCCCATCTCGGCCAGGGCGTTGACGAACTCGACGTCGTCGATCACAGCGTGGCGCAGCCAGGGCGCCACATCCACGAAGCTGGCCAGGCCGTAGGGGCCGATCACCATGCCGACGATCAGGAAACCCAGGATCGGACTGATCTTCACCCGCCGGAACAGCGGCACGATGATCCCCGCGGCAAGCAGGAAGATGATCACCTCGCGCAGATGCAGTGTGGCGGCGTGCACGGCCTGAAAGTCGCTCCCTTGTCCGGCGTCCGGTTGCGCCGCAGCATAACGCGGCATCCGGCGACGCCGCGACCGCCGAATCCGCATGGCCGCGATCGGGGCCCGGCGTCATTCCGACGAGGCCGGCCAGTGGCCGCTAGTCCACCGAGAAGCGCCAGCCTCCGTCATGGGAGATCACGCGGCCGGCGGTCGGCGGCGCGAAGTGGGTGCCGAAGACCGTCACCGGCCCGTCGGCGTAGCGGCGCAGGAAGTCCTCACGGGTCGCCCGGGCGCGGGCGATGTCGTGGTCGAAGCGGCTGGCGACATGCGGCATGGCGCACTGGATCGGGTGATGCATCAGGTCGCCGGTGATCACCGCGCGCTCGCCGCCCGATTCGATGACCACGCTGACATGGCCCGGCGTGTGGCCCGGCGTCGGTTCCAGCCGGACCTCCCCGGTGACCCGGTGATCGGTCTCCACCAGTTCGTGCAGACCGGCCTCGACGATGGGCCGCACGGAATCCCGGTTGGTGCGGCGGGCGTCGACCACGCCCTCGACCACGTCGACCGGCATGTCGCCCCGGATCGCCTCGGTCGCTTCCCGGCTCCAGTGCTCCCATTCGACGCGCCCGAACAGGTAGCGGGCGTTGGGGAAGGTCGGCACCCAGCGGTCGCCCTGCTTCATGGTGTTCCAGCCGACATGGTCCACGTGCAGATGGGTGCAGAGCACGGTGTCGATCGTCTCGGCCGGATGACCGGCGGCCCGCAGGTCGTCCAGAAAGGGCCCGGACAGCATGTTCCAGGCCGGGTTGCCGCGCTCCTTGTCGTTGCCGACGCAGGTGTCGACGATGATGCGCCGGCCTTCGCTTTCCACCACGAAGGCCTGGATGCAGCTGATCAGCTTGCCTTCCTCGGTGGCGAAGTGGGGCTTCAGCCACGTCTCGCGCAGGATGTCGTCGGTGGTCAGCTCCGTATAGCCGAAGTCCGGCGTGCGTTCGGCCTTCAGCTCCATGATGCGCGTGATCCGCACGTCGCCGATCCGCCAGGTGTCGGTGTTCATCGCGTCCCTCCCTTCGCCTCGTTTCCGCCACAGCATAGCGCGGACCGGGCCCGCATGCCTGCCCTCCGCGGCGTCGCGGGCCTTGACCGCCAGCCCGTCGCCCCTATACCTGTCCCGCGCCTTCTGACCGTCCTTCCGAGAGGCCCCGAGCCGATGTCCAGCGGAGCGCTCGACGCGCCGTCATTCCAGGATCTCATTCTCCGCCTGCACCGCTACTGGTCGGCGCGGGGCTGCCTGATCCTGCAACCCTACGACATGGAAGTGGGCGCGGGCACCTTCCATCCGGCGACGACGCTGCGCGCGCTGGGACCGGAGCACTGGAACGCGGCCTATGTGCAGCCTTCGCGCCGGCCCACCGACGGGCGCTATGGCGAGAACCCCAACCGGCTGCAGCACTACTACCAGTACCAGGTGATCATGAAGCCGTCCCCGGACGACTTCCAGGAGCTCTATCTTGGCAGCCTGCGCGAGATCGGCATCGACCCGAAGAACCACGACATCCGCTTCGTCGAGGACGACTGGGAGAGCCCGACGCTCGGCGCATGGGGGCTGGGCTGGGAGGTCTGGTGCGACGGCATGGAGGTCAGCCAGTTCACCTATTTCCAGCAGGTGGGCGGATTCGACTGCAACCCCGTCTCGGGCGAACTGACCTACGGCCTGGAGCGGCTGGCGATGTACGTGCAGGGCGTCGACAACGTCTACGACCTGGACTTCAACGGCGCCGGCGCCAGTTATGGCGACGTCTTCCTGCAGGCCGAACGCGAGTATTCCGCCTACAACTTCGAGCATGCGGACACGGAGATGCTGTTCCGCCATTTCCGCGACGCCGAGGCCGAATGCCATGCGGTCGCCGACCGCGGCCTGGCGCTGCCCGCCTATGACCAGTGCATCAAGGCGAGCCACGTCTTCAACCTGCTGGACGCCCGCGGCGTGATCAGCGTGACCGAGCGCGCCGCCTATATCGGCCGCGTCCGCGCGCTGGCCAAGCGCTGCGCCGAGGAATGGCTGGTCAGCCGCGGCCACCTGACGGTGGAGGCGTAGACATGGCCGAACTGCTGCTGGAGCTGTTCTCGGAGGAAATCCCGGCGCGCATGCAGGACCGCGCGGCGGCCGATCTCGCGCGCCTGCTGAACGACGCGCTGACCGAAGCGGGTCTCGACGTCTCGAAGCCGGTTCATCATTCGACGCCACGGCGTCTGACGGTGGTCTTAGAGGAGGTGCCGGAGGCCACCGCCGACGTTCGGGAGGAGCGCAAGGGCCCGAAGGCCGACGCGCCGGAGAAGGCGGTCAACGGCTTCCTGGGCTCGGTCGGGCTGTCGCGCGACCAGGTCGAGGAACGCGAGACGCCCAAGGGGACGTTCCTGTTCGCCGTGATCGAGAAGCCCGGCCAGCCAACGGCGGAAATCCTGCCCGGACTGATCGAGGGCGCGATACAGAAGCTGCCCTGGCCCAAGTCCATGCGCTGGGGTGCGCACCAGGTGCGCTGGGTGCGGCCGCTGCATTCCATTCTCTGCCTGTTCGGCGGCGAGGTCGTGCCGGTGAGTTATGGCCCGGTGACCTCGTCGAACACGACGCGCGGGCACCGGTTCCACGCGCCCGATGCGTTCGCGGTGACGGATTTCGCCGACTATCGGGCGAAGCTGCGCGCCGCGAAGGTCATGCTCGACCGCGATGAGCGCAAACGGGTCATCAATGACGGTGCGATGGATTCCCAGCCGAGGGGAATTCTGTACCAGGCGGACCCCAGACTTCTCGATGAAGTTGCCGGGCTGGTTGAGTGGCCGGTACCAGTATGGGGTCGGATCGACGACGCCTTCATGGATGTGCCGCGCGAAGTGCTCGAGTCGTCAATGGCGACGCACCAGAAATATTTTTGTGCCGTGAATGATTCCACCGACGGCAGTCTGGCGCCCTACTTCATCGCCGTCGCCAACCTGGAGGCGGAGGACGGCGGGCAGGCCATCGTTGCCGGCAACGAGAAGGTGCTGCGCGCCCGGCTTTCCGACGCCAAATTCTTCTGGGACAAGGATCGGGAACGCAGCCTGGAGAGCCGCGTTTCCGATCTCGACCCGATCGTCTTCCACGCCGCGATGGGCTCCATGCGGCGCAAGGCCGAGCGTCTCGCGGATCTGGCCAGGTGGCTGGCGCCGAAGGTCGGTGCGGACGAAGGGGACGCGCATCGCGCCGGCATACTGGCCAAGGCCGACCTGACCACCGAGATGGTCGGCGAGTTCCCCGAACTGCAAGGGTTCATGGGCCGCTACTACGCCCGCCATGACGGTGAGCCGGAGGCCCTCGCGGACGCCATTCGTTGGCACTACAGTCCAGCGGGCCCGGGCGACCTCTGCCCTTCCGATCCGGTCTCGGTCGCCGTGGCGCTGGCCGACAAGCTGGATACGCTCGCCGGCTTCTTCGGCATCGGCGAGAAGCCGACGGGCTCCAAGGACCCCTATGCGCTGCGCCGCGCGGCGCTGGGCGTGATCCGGCTGATTCTGGAGAACGGCATTCGTCTCAATCTCTCCGCTACGTTCAATCATGCGCTGCGAGCGATTGCTGGCGACTTCTCCGAAGAGCACCAGAAAATGTACTTCGACCGTCACCGAGAAGGTGAAGCTTTTCGTGCCCAGACCACCATCGAACTGCTCGACTTCATCGCCGACCGGCTCAAGGTGACGCTGCGCGAACAGGGCGTGCGCCACGACCTGATCACCGCTGTTTTCGCGCTGGGCGGCGAGGACGATCTTGTGCGTCTCACCTGGCAGGTCGAGGCGCTGCAGCGGCTCGTGGAATCGGAGGACGGCGGCAACCTGCTGGCCGCCTATCGCCGCGCCGCCAACATCCTGCGCATCGAGGAGAAGAAGGACGGCGCCGTCCATTCCGGCCCCGCCGACCGAGGCGCCTTCGTCGAAGCGGCGGAAGCGGAACTGGGCGAGGCCCTCGCCGCCGCGCTGGAGAAGGCCGACGCGGCGCTGGCGTCGGAGGACTTCGGCGGAGCGATGAGCGCGATGGCCGCGCTGCGCGGGCCCGTGGACGCCTTCTTCGACAATGTCACGGTGAACGCCGACGACGCGGCGCTGCGCGCCAATCGGCTGAAGCTGCTGGCGGAGATCCGCGCGACCCTGCACCGGGTGGCGGATTTCTCGAAGATCGAAGGCTAGAGAGCGCAGGCGGGCCGATTGTTGAAGTTGTCACCCCCGCCGCCGTGCGGGGGTCCGGAGCGGCTTTGCCGCAAGTTGAAAGTTCGACCGGATGCCCGCACCAGGCGGGCATGACGGATCGGGAGAAGGTGACGGCCAGAATGACGAAATGGGTCCTGAGCTTCGGCGACGGTTCGGCGGAAGGCCGGGCCGACATGAAGAACCTGCTGGGCGGCAAGGGCGCCAACCTGGCCGAGATGAGCAATCTCGGCCTGCCGGTGCCGCCGGGCTTCACGATCACGACCGAGGTCTGCACCTACTACTACGACCATGACCACAGCTATCCGCCCGAGCTGAACGACCAGGTCCGCGCGGCCGTGGCCCGGGTGGGCGAACTGGTCGGCGCCGGCTTCGGGGACGCGGCCAATCCGCTGCTGGTGTCAGTGCGCTCCGGCGCGCGCGCCTCGATGCCGGGCATGATGGACACGGTCCTCAATCTCGGCCTCAACGACGAAACCGTCGAGGGCCTGGCGAACAGCGCCGGCGGCGACCGCCGCTTCGCGCTCGACAGCTACCGGCGCTTCATCCAGATGTACGGCGACGTGGTGCTCCGCGTCGATCACGCCGCCTTCGAGGACATCCTCGAAGGGGTCAAGGACACCCGCGGCGTATCCCTGGACAACGAACTCTCCGTCGAGGATCTGGAGCAGATCGTGAGCCTGTTCAAGGAGGAGGTCGAGCGCGAGACCGGCCAGCCCTTCCCGCAGGACCCGGAGGCGCAGCTATGGGGCGCGATCGGCGCGGTCTTCAGCTCGTGGATGAACGACCGCGCGCGCACCTACCGCCGCCTGCACGACATCCCGGCGAGCTGGGGCACCGCGGTCAACGTTCAGGCGATGGTCTTCGGCAACATGGGCGAGACCTCGGCCACAGGCGTCGCCTTCACCCGCGATCCCTCGACCGGCGAGAAGGTCTTCTTCGGCGAATACCTGATCAACGCCCAGGGCGAGGACGTCGTCGCGGGCATCCGCACGCCGCAGCTGCTGACGAAGGCGTCCCGGGAACGCTCCGGCGAGGACAAGCCCTCGCTGGAGGAGGCCATGCCCGCGGTCTTCGCCGAACTGGAACGCGTCTACCAGGCCCTGGAGACGCATTACCGTGACATGCAGGACATCGAGTTCACCGTGCAGCGCGGCAAGCTGTGGATGCTGCAGACCCGTTCGGGCAAGCGCACCTCCAGGGCGGCATTGAAGATCGCCGTCGACATGGTCGACGAAGGCCTGATCACCGAGGCCGAGGCCATCCTGCGCGTCGAGCCGTCCTCGCTGGACCAGTTGCTGCACCCGACCCTGGACCCGGAGGCGGTGCGCGACGTCATCGCCAGGGGCCTGCCGGCCAGCCCGGGCGCTGCCTCGGGCAAGATCGTCTTCACTGCCGACGACGCCGAGCGCCTCGCCAAGCTGGGCGACAAGGTCATCCTGGTGCGCGAGGAGACCAGCCCCGAGGACATCCACGGCATGCACGCGGCGGAAGGCATCCTGACCAGCCGCGGCGGCATGACCAGCCACGCGGCGGTGGTCGCGCGCGGCATGGGCCGGCCCTGCGTTTCCGGCGCGGGCCATATCCGCATCGACTACCGCAAGGGCGAGATGTCGGTTCTGGGCCGGGTCTTCAACGCCGGCGACGTCATCACCATCGACGGCGCCGCGGGCGAGGTGATGGCGGGTGCCGTCGCCACCATCCAGCCGGAACTGTCGGGCGATTTCGGGCGGCTGATGGTATGGGCCGACGGCCATCGCCGGATGAAGGTCCGCGCCAACGCCGAGACCCCGGCGGACGCCCGGACCGCACGCGAGTTCGGCGCCGAGGGCATCGGCCTCTGCCGCACCGAGCACATGTTCTTCGAGGACGACCGCATCCTGGCTGTCCGCGAGATGATCCTCTCCGACCGGGAGAAGGGCCGCCGCGCGGCGCTGGAGAAGATCCTGCCGATGCAGCGCCAGGACTTCGTGGAGCTGTTCGGCATCATGACCGGTCTGCCGGTGACGATCCGCCTGCTCGATCCGCCGCTGCACGAGTTCCTGCCCAAGTCCGACGAAGACATCCAGGCGGTCGCGGACGTGATGGACGCCGATCCCGAACACATGCGCCGGCGCGCCAGCGAACTGCACGAGTTCAACCCGATGCTGGGCCATCGCGGCTGCCGCCTGGGCATCTCCTACCCCGAGATCTACGAGATGCAGGCGCGCGCCATCTTCGAGGCGGTCGCCGAGGTCAAGCGGGACGCAGGTGAAACCGTGACGCCGGAGATCATGATCCCGCTGGCCGCCACGCGGCGCGAGATCGACATCCTGAAGGCGCTGATCGACCGCGTCGCCGCCGAAGTGGCCCAGGCCAGCGGGCTGGAGCTGCACTATCTGGTCGGCACCATGATCGAACTGCCGCGGGCGGCGCTGCGCGCGGGCGAGATCGCGGAATCGGCGGCCTTCTTCTCCTTCGGCACCAACGACCTGACGCAGACGACCTTCGGCATCAGCCGCGACGACTCGGCCAGCTTCCTCGACGACTACATCGAGCAGGGTGTGTTCGAGAAGGACCCCTTCGTCAGCCTGGACCGCGACGGCGTCGGCGAACTGGTGCAGATCGCCGCCGAGCGCGGGCGCAAGACGCGTCCCGACATCAAGCTCGGCATCTGCGGCGAGCATGGCGGCGACCCGTCGTCGATCGCCTTCTGCGAGGAAGTCGGGCTGGACTATGTCTCCTGCTCGCCCTTCCGTGTGCCGATCGCCCGCCTCGCCGCCGCCCAGGCCGCGATCCGGGAGAAGTAGCGGCGCGCCCGGCGCGATGACGCCGCCCTAACGCGCCTCGGCGGGGAACAGCGGCGCGAATTCGGCCACCACCCGGGCATAGGTCTCACGCTTGAAGTCGATGGCCATCTCGGCCAGTTCGGAGAGCGGCGTCCAGCGCCATTCGCGGAACTCGGGATGGTCGGTCTGCAGATCGATATCGCGGTCCTCGCCCAGAAACCGCATGGCGAACCATTTCTGCGACTGGCCGCGATAGCGGCCGCGCCAGACCCTGCCCACGAGGTGCGGCGGCAGGTCGTAGGGGATCCAGTCCTGTGACTCCGCGATGACCTCCGCCTTGGCCGTGCCGATCTCCTCTTCCATCTCGCGGAAGGCGGCGGTGACCGGCTCCTCGCCGGGGTCGATGCCGCCCTGGGGCATCTGCCAGGCTTCCACTGTCTGATCGATGCGCTGGCCGACGAATATCCGCCAGTCCCGGTTGATCAGCATGATCCCGACGCAGGGCCGGTAGGGCAGATCGGCCGGATCATCCGCCATTCTCGCCTCCTCCGACGCGGACCACGGCGGAAACCGGCGCCAGCAGGAAGCCGCGCTTGCGCATCTGCGGTATCCACATGCGCAGCCGCTCGATCGTCACCGGATAGGGCTGGGCGAAGCCGACCGCGACGCCGCGGGCCAGCGCCAGCTCTTCCAGTTGCGCCAGCCGCCGGTCGATCGGGCCGCGTGCGGCCTCGACGTCGATGAAGCGGTCATTGGCGACCGACGGCACGCCCAGTTCCGCCGACAGCTTGGCGGCGATCGAGGCCGGGGTCACGCGCGCGTCGACATAGAGCAGGCCGCGCGCGCCGATGGCTTCCAGGATGGGCTGCATGTCCTTGGGCGAGACGGTCATCCGCGAGCCCATGAAGTTGGTCACGCCGACATAGCCCACCGCCCGCGACAGCACCCAATGCAACCGGTCGACATTGACCTCGGGCTGGTTGGTCGATAGCAGCGCCTTGTCGCCCGGATCGTCGAAGGCGGTGTTGCGGGGCTCCATGGGCACCTGGATCAGCACCTCGTGGCCGGCCGCGCGCGCCGCGGGCACCCATTCGTCGAGCCGCGTCGAATAGGGGCTGAAAGCCAGGGAGATCTCGCCCGGCAGATCCTGGATCGCCGACAGCGTCGCCGCCTCCGCCAGCCCGACTTCGGACATGACGATGGCGATGACCGGCTGACCGGCCTCGCGCTCGAACGGGCGGCCATAGGCCTGCCAGGCCACCCGCCCGTCGGGGGAACGGACCGGCAGCGGGCCGTACCGGCCGCGGTCGGTGAGTTCCGGGTCCGGCGCAGGCGGCAGGGGCGTGCGTTCGAATTCCTCGACACCTTTCGGCGCCGGCTCCGGCTCGGGCATCGGCTCGGGCGCTGGCCGGGGCGCCGCTTCCGGTTCCAGCTGCGGTTGAGGCTGCGGCGCCGGATGTTCGGGTTCCGGCCGAGGCGCCGGCTCGGGGGCGGGCTGCTCCGATTCCGGCTCCGGTTCGGGAGCCGGCTGCGGCGTTGGCGCTGGCGACGGCGCTTCGGGAGCGGGGCTGTCGGCCACTGCCGGCGCCTCGGCGGCAGGGCTCTCCTCCCCGCTCTTCACGGCCGCCGGCGGCGTCGCGGCCTCCCCGGTTTCCGCTATCGGCTCGGGCGCAGCGGCGTCCTCCGGGGGGCCGGCCCACCACAGCCAGCCGATCACCCCGGCATAGGCCAGGACGAGCAGCGGCGCGACGATCAGGAGCGCCGTCTGTGCCGCCGGACGCCTGCCGTGCGCCGCCATATCTCCGGGTTGCCCGGCGTTACTTCAGCGAGCCGGCGCGCGCCAGATCGATGGCCCGGATCGCGTCGAGCGCCCGCTGGAGCTGATAGTCCGGGGGCGTCTCGCCGCCCTCCGGCGCCGCCGCGCCGGGCTGGCCGGCGTCGGGCGCGGAACCGTCGCCGTTGTCCGTGTCGTTCTCCAGACGGTTGCGCAGATCGGCCTCGGAGCGGGCGTTCGGATTGTCGATGATTTCCAGCGTCGCCTGCGGCACCTCGATGTCGGGCAGGATGCCTGTCGCCTGGATCGACGTTCCCGAAGGCGTGTAGTAGCGCGACGTGGTCAGCTTCAGGCGGTTGCCGCCCTGGAGCTGGATAATCGACTGGACGGAGCCCTTGCCGAAACTCTTGGTGCCCATGAGGATCGCCCGGTTGTGGTCCTTCAGGGCGCCGGCGACGATCTCGGAAGCGCTGGCCGAGCCGCCGTTGATCAGCACGATAACCGGCAGGCCGGTGGCGATGTCGCCCGACTTGGCATTGTAGCGTTCGATATTGTCGTCGCCGCGGCCGCGGGTCGAGACGATCTCGCCGCGCTCCAGGAAGGCGTCGGAAACCGCGATCGCCTGGTTCAGCAGTCCGCCCGGATTGTTGCGCAGGTCCAGCACCACGCCCCTCAGCTGGTCCTCGCCGATTTCGGCCCGCAGCGTGTCCATGGCGCTGCGCAGACCGCTTTCGGTCTGCTCGTTGAAGCTGGTGATGCGGATATAGGCGACATTGCCTTCGGCGCGGGAGCGCACGGACTGCACCGTGATGATGTCGCGCGTGATGGTGATGTCGAAAGGCTCCGCCTCGCCCTCGCGGATCATCGTCAGCACGATGTCGGAGCCGACGCGGCCGCGCATCTTCTTCACCGCCTCGGTCAGCGAAAGGCCCAGCACCGGTTCGCCGTCGATATGGCTGATCAGGTCGCCCGGCCTGACGCCGGCACGCGCCGCCGGCGTATCGTCGATCGGAGTGACGACCTTGACGAAGCCGTTCTCCATCGTGACCTCGATGCCGAGACCGCCGAACTCGCCGCGGATGTCCACTTCCATCTGCTTGACGCGCTCGGGGCTGAGGAAGTTCGAATGCGGATCGAGAGACGACAGCATGCCGTTGATGCCGGCCTCGATCAGCTTCTTGTCGTCGACGTCCTCGACATAGTTGGACCGGATCTTGGCCAGGGCGTCGCCCAGCAGCTCCAGCAGGCGATAGACCTCACGGTCCTGGTCCTGAGCGCGCGCCGGGGCGCAGGCGACCATGCTGACCGATGCGATCATGACCGCCGACATGACGGCGGCGACTGTCGTACGTTTCATCATTATCCGCTTGTCTTTCCTTGCCTTTGCGCCAGCCACGGGCCCGGATCGACAGGCAGGCCGTCATGGCGCAGCTCCAGATAGAGTTCGGGCCGTCCGCCGTCTTCCCGGACAGCCATGCGGCCGACCGGCTCGCCGGCCAGCAACCACTGGCCGACAACCACGTCGATGCCAGACAATCCGGCGACAAGCAAATGATAGCTGTCTCCGAAATCGAGGATCAACAGCCGCCCATAGGAGCGGAAGTCGCCCGCGAAGCGCACGATTGCGTCGTGCGGGGCGGTCACGATGGCCCCCGGGCGCGTGCTGATCGCCATGCCCTTGCCGGCATTGGCGCCCCGCTGCTCGCCGAAGGCTGAGACCACCCGGCCCTCGGCGGGAAGAGGCAGCCGTCCCTTGAAAGCCGCCATCGCCTCCGCCGTCCGGCGCCCTTCCGGCGCCGCCACCGGCTCCAGGTCGCCCAGCCGGCTGACCAGATCTTCCAGCGTGCGTACCTTCCGCGCCAGCTCCGCCGCGCGCGCCTGCGCGGATTCCGCCGCCTGCCGCGTGCGGCCGGCCTGGGCGCGGCGCGCCGCCACCAGTTCCGCCAGCCGGGCGCGGTCGTTCTCCAGCGCCGAAAGCGCGTTCTCCGCTTCGCTCCTTGCCGACGCGAGACGGGCCTCGGTCGCCGCGAGCGTCCGCATGTCATCAGTGATCGCCGCCATCCGCCGTTCCAGGGCCGGGCGCAGCCCCGCCAGAGCCGAGGCCGACAGCCGGGCCCGGTCGAACGCGCCGGGGCGCGCGATCACCGCCAGCGGCGGCACCCGGGCAATCCCGGTCAGGGCGGAGAGCGACGCCGCCATCTGATTGCGCCGCGCCGCCAGTGACGCGTCAAGCTCGGCGCGGCGCGCCTCCAGCGCCGCGATTTCCCGCTCCAGCCCGCTGAGACGGCTTTCGGCGCCGCGCACCGCGCCCGCCGTTTCCGCAAGCTCGGCCGACAGCTTCGCCGCTGCGGCCTTCTGCGCTTCCGCTTCGCGTGCCAGCGCATCGGCCTCCGCCGCCGCTGCGGCCCGGTCGTCCCGCGCGGCCTCGAGGTCCCGCACCTCATCGGCGGCCGTCAGTAACGGCCACGACACCAGCGCGAGAAGCAGGAGTCTATGCAATGGCGCGCCGGGTCCTTTCTTCGGCCGCCCTGGCCGGCGCGAGCAGTACGCGGCCGGACATCGCCGCCGGCTGCGGCAGATCCATCAGTTTCAGCACCGTGGGCGCCAGGTCGGCCAGACGGCCGTCCTTCAGCACCATCCCGGCCGGCCCGCCGACCAGCGTGAGCGGCACCGGATTGGTGGTGTGTGCGGTATGCGGCTGGCCGGTCTCCGGATCCGCCATCATCTCCAGATTGCCGTGATCGGCGGTGATCAGCATGGCGCCGCCGGCGGCCTCGACAGCCTCTGCGACCCGGCCCAGACAGGCATCGATGGCCTCGACGGCCTTCACCGCCGCCGCCACGACGCCGGTATGGCCGACCATGTCGGGATTGGCGAAGTTGACCACGATCAGATCCGTCCGGCCGTCGCGGATGCGCTCGACCAGCCGGTCGGTGACCTCTGCCGCCGACATCTCCGGTTTCAGGTCGTAGGTGGCGACGTCGGGCGACTGCACCATGATCCGGTCCTCGCCTTCGTAGCAGGTCTCCTGGCCGCCGTTCAGGAAGAAGGTGACATGGGCGTACTTCTCGGTTTCGGCGATACGCAGTTGGGTCCGACCTGCCCTGGCCACGACCTCGCCCAGCGTGTCTTCAAGGTTCTCGGACGGGAACAGCGTCTCGAGAAAGGGATTCAACGCCTCCGAATACTCGACCATGCCGGCGGCCGCCACGAAGTCCGGCACGCGCGAGCGGTCGAAGCCGTCGAAATGCGGGTCCAGCAGGGCGGTGAGGATCTCGCGGGCGCGGTCGGCGCGGAAATTCGCCATCAGCAGGCCATCGCCCGCGCGCACGCCGTCATAGCCGCCGATCCGGCGCGGCCTGACGAACTCGTCAGTTTCGCCGGCTTCGTAGGCGTCCGCCAGGGCGGTCTGCGCATCGGCGAATTCGGCGACCCCGGCGTCGACGATGGCGTCGAAGGCCAGCTTTACCCGGTCCCAGCGCTTGTCGCGGTCCATGGCCCAGTAGCGGCCCATGACGGTGGCCAGCCGCACACCCTCGGGCAGCGCCGCCTCGAAGATCTCGATGAAGCCGGCGGCCGACTTCGGCGGCGTGTCGCGGCCGTCGAGGATGCCATGGACCAGCACCTCGACGCCGTTCGCCGCCAGCGCCTTCGCCAGCGCGATCATGTGATCCTGATGCGAATGCACGCCGCCCGGCGACAGCAGGCCCATCAGATGCACACGGCCCGCCTTCTCCGCCAGCCGGCGCAGCGCGGGCAGATCGCCGAGGCGGTCCTGTTCGATGGCCTCGTCGATGCGCGGCAGATCCTGCAGCACCACGCGGCCGGCGCCGATGTTCATGTGGCCGACCTCGGAATTGCCCATCTGGCCATCGGGCAGGCCCACGGCGACGCCCGAGGTCTCGATCAGGCTCTGCGGACAGGTCCGGCAGAACCTGTCCCAGTTCGGCGTCCGCGCCATCAGGATGGCGTTGCCCTCGCGCGCCTCGCGATGGCCCCAGCCGTCCAGGATGCACAGGACAACGGGGCGATAGCTCGTCTTGGAATCGTGTTCGGTCATGGCGGGCTATATAGCGGAGTGCAGGGCGGATTTTGAGTGTTTTCCCAAGGGCCGGCTGGGCCGATGGCGAATCGAAGGCTTATGATGATCAAATGCGGCTGGATTATGATGGCCGCAAGGTGTGAGCCGGCCAGGCCGGGAAGCGAAAGGGGGACGGTATGGACATTCTGAGAAACGGGCTCGCCGTCGCGGCGATCGCGGGCGCACTCTTCGCGGCGTGCGGCGCGCAGGCCGAGGAGACCTTGCTGGAACGCGGAACCTATCTGATGCGCTCGATCGTGGCCTGCGGCAACTGCCACACGCCGAAGGGACCCGAGGGCGAACTGCCGGGCATGGAGCTGGCCGGCTGGGCGGAGATCGAGAGCAACCCGGCCTTCACCGCAAGCGCCCCGAACATCACGCCGGACCCGGAAACCGGTATCGGAGGATGGACCGACCGACAGATCATCGACGCCATCCGCGAAGGCCGGCGTCCCGACGGCTCGATCATCGGACCACCCATGCCGATCGCGCTCTATCGCGGCCTCTCGGACCGCGACGTGCAGGCGATCGTCGCCTACATGCGCCAGGTCGAACCGGTGAACAACGAAGTGCCGGATTCGGTCTACAACATGCCGCTGCCACCGGCCTACGGACCGCCGGTCGGCGCGGTGCCCGAACCCGACCGCGATGACCGGCTGGCCTATGGCGCCTATCTCGCCGGTCCCGCGGGGCACTGCATCGAATGCCATTCGCCGATGGGGCCGAAGGGTCCGGACTGGGAGAACCGGCTCGGCGCCGGGGGGCTGGAGTTCCACCTTCCCTTCGGCACGGTGGTCTCGACCAACATCACGCCGGCCGGAATCGGAGATTACTCGGATGCAGAGGTCGAACGGATGATCCGCGAGGGCGTGCGCCCCGACGGCTCGAAGATGCTGCCGCCCATGCCCTATGGCTATTACGCGAACATCTCCGAGCCTGACATGGACGCGATCATCGCCTTTCTGCGCAGCCTGCCGGAGAAATAGGAGCCGCCCACCCGCCAGCCCGGTCAGTCCCGGTGATAGGGGTGGCCGGTCAGGATGGTGTGGGCGCGGTAGAGCTGCTCGGCGAGCATGGCGCGGACGATCAGGTGCGGCCAGGTAAGGCGGCCGAAGCTGACTGTGAGATCGGCCATCGCCCGGGTCTCGTCATCCAGCCCGTCGGCGCCGCCGACCAGGATGGCGATATCGCGCCGACCGGCATCGGCGAAGCCCCCCAGCGCGGCCGCGAAGGCCCGGCTGTCCAGTTCCCGGCCACGCTCGTCGAGGGCGATCAC
Organism: Minwuia thermotolerans; assembly: GCF_002924445.1. Lineage (NCBI taxonomy): Bacteria > Pseudomonadati > Pseudomonadota > Alphaproteobacteria > Minwuiales > Minwuiaceae > Minwuia > Minwuia thermotolerans. The sequence goes on along the minus strand of NZ_PIGG01000048.1, from coordinate 26,340 downwards.
CGCCTGGGCGTCGGCGGCGCGCTCCCGCAGCAACGCGTTCTCGCGCCGGTTCCGCTCGGCGTCCGAACCCCCCTTGCGGTCTTCCAGCTCGTGCAGGTCCAGCGGCCAGGGCAGGCGCTTCGCATAGACGTCGAACAGCGTCCGCTCCGGCCCGCGGCCGAACCGGCCTATGCTGCAGATGGCGATGCGGAGCAAGTCAGCCGGTCGCGAAGTCCGCTTCCGGCTTCGACAGCTCGGCGGCCCACATCTTCTCGAGGTTGTAGAAGTCCCGGACTTCCGGGCGGAAGATGTGGACGATGACGTCGCCCGCATCCACCAGAACCCAGTCGCAGGCGCCCGCGCCCTCGACGCGGGCCCGGCCGTGTCCGGCGTCCTTCAGTTTCTCGACGACATGGTCGGCAATGGCCGAGACGTGCCGTGCCGAGCGCCCCGAGGCGACCAGCATGTGATCGGCGATGTCCGTCTTGCCTTCCAGGTCAATTCGCACGAGATCCTCGGCCTTGTTGTCCTCGAGGGTCGTCGTGATCAGGCCCAGCAGTTCGTCCACGGGCCCGTGTGCAGCATCGCGGTCGACGATGGCTGTCCTCCTTTGGCGGCGCCGTTACAAGGGGTTCTCGACAGGCCAGGGGGTGGCGCCGTGCGCCCTGACCTTCGTCGCCGACATGGGGTGCCGCCGCATCCTTATGAAGGACCACGCCGGCGGTTTCGCATCCGCCAGCGCCCGCACGTCCGACTGCCGCCAATAGGCGCGCCGGAACCGGGTCGCCGCCTGCCCCGTCAGGACGTTCCAAGAATAGGGCTCGCGGTCGAATACGGCAACGGGCACGAGCGCCATCATTTCCGTCCAGCGGTCCCAGCCGGGAAGCTGGCGCAGATTGTCGGCGCCCATCAGCCAGACGAAGCGCTCGTCGGGATGGCGGCGCCTCAGTTCGGACAGCGTGTCGACCGTGTAGCGGGTGGCCATCCGCGCTTCGATGTCGGTGACCCTGATCCGCGGATGGCGGGCCAGCCGTTCGGCGAATTCGAGGCGGCGGGCCAGCGGGGCCATGCCCTTCGTCGCCTTCAGCGGGTTCTGCGGCGAGACCAGCCACCAGACCTCGTCGAGGGCGAGCCGGTGCAGGGCTTCCAGGCTGAGATGGCGATGGCCGTCATGCGCCGGGTTGAACGAGCCGCCCAGCAGGCCGATGCGAAGTCCGCGGTGGGGCATTCAGGGGCGGGTCTGGCCCGTGCCGCGCACGACGTACTTGAAGCTGCAGAGCTGCTCCACGCCGACGGGGCCGCGGGCGTGCATCTTCCCCGTGGCGATGCCGATCTCCGCGCCCATGCCGAACTCGCCGCCATCGGCGAACTGGGTTGAGGCGTTGTGCATGACGATGGCCGAATTCACCTCGTTGAGGAACCGCGCCGCCGTTTCGGCGTCGTCGGTGACGATGGCGTCGGTGTGCTCGGAGCCGTGGGCGCGGATGTGATCGATCGCCTGCTCCACGCCGTCGACCAGCGCCGCGCTGATGATCGGGGCGAGATACTCGGTGTCCCAGTCCTCGGGCCGGGCCGGGACGACGCGGTCGTCCAGGGCGGCGACGCCCTTGTCGCCGCGCACTTCGCAGCCCGCCTCGATCAGCGCGGCGACGATGTCGCGGCCGGTCTTCCCGGCGATGGCGCGGTCGATCAGCAAAGTCTCCGCCGAGCCGCAGATCGAGGTGCGCCGCATCTTCGCGTTGACCGCGATGTCGCGCGCCATTTCCGGATTCGCCGCGGCGTGGACATAGACGTGGCAGCGCCCCTCCAGATGGGCGAAGACCGGCATGCGGGCCTCCTGCTGGACCCGTTCGACCAGCGACTTGCCGCCCCGCGGGACGATCACGTCGATATACTCCGCCGCGCCCAGCATGTAGCCGACAGCGGCGCGGTCCGTGGTGGCGACGAGCTGGATCGACGCCTCGGGCAGGCCGGCGGCCTTCAGGCCCTCGACCAGGGCGGCATGCAGGGCGGTGTTGGTATGGAACGCCTCGCGGCCGCCGCGCAGGATCACCGCGTTGCCCGCCTTGAGGCAGAGACCCCCGGCGTCGGCGGTCACGTTGGGGCGGCTCTCGTAGATCACGCCGACGACGCCGAGCGGCGTGCGCACGCGCTGGATCTTCAGCCCGTTCGGCCGCTCCCACTCGGCCATCACCGAGCCCACCGGATCGGCGAGCGCGGCAATGTCCTCCAGGCCCTTCGCCACGGCTTCCAGCCGGGCGCGGTCCAGTCTGGCGCGGTCGATCAGCGGCGCCGAAAGGCCGGCGGCCTCGGCGCCCTCGATATCGACCTGGTTGGCGGCAAGGATCGAGCCCGCGCGGTCCCGGATCGCGGCGGCGGCGGCAGTCAGGGCGCGGTTCTTCGCTTCTGCCGGGGCGACAGCCAGCGCCTGGGCGGCAGCCCGGGCTGCCCGGCCCATCTCCGCGATACGTCCGCCGAGGTCTGCATCGCCGGCGAAATCGGCTTCCACTACACTCATGACCGAAGCTCCTCTTCCACGATTTCCAGCACCAGGTCGTCGCGATGGATCATCTCGTCGCGGCCACGATAGCCGAGCAGGGTCTCTATTTCATCGCTCTTGTGGCCCGCGATCCGCCGCGCGTTGGACGCCTCGTAGGCCGACAGGCCCCGGCCCAGCACGCGGCCGCCGCCGTCGCGGATCCACACCGCGTCGCCGCGATCGAAGTCGCCGTCCACCGCGCGCACCCCGGCCGGCAACAGGCTGCGGCCCTTCGCCAGCGCCCGCGCCGCGCCATCGTCGATGACCAGGGCGCCGCTGGGCTTCAGGGCGCTCGCGATCCACTGCTTGCGCGCCGTGCGCGGCGTCTGGTTGGCGGCGAACCAGGTGCAGCGGGCGCCCTCGGCCACGCGCTTCAACGGGTGCAGCACCCGGCCGTCGGCGATGGCCATGTTGCAGCCGGCGGCGACGGCGATCTGCGCCGCCTGCAGCTTGGTCGCCATGCCGCCGACGCCGACGCCGCTGCGGCTCGTCCCCGCCATGGCCATGACGGTTTCGTCCAGCGCCTCGACCTCGGCCACGAAAACAGCCGTGGAGTCGCTCGCCGGATCAGCGGTGTAGAGACCGTCGACGTCGGACAGCAGGACCAGGCAGTCGGCCGTGATCATCTGCGCCACGCGGGCGGCGAGGCGATCGTTGTCGCCATAACGAATCTCGGCGGTCGCCACGGTGTCGTTCTCGTTGATCACGGGCACGCAACCCAGCCGGAACAGGGTCTCCAGGGTGGAGCGGGCGTTGAGATACTGGCGGCGATTCTCGGTGGCGCCGAAGGTGACCAGGATCTGGCCGCAATCCAGCCCGTGCGCGGCCAGCGCCTCCTGCCAGGCATGGGCCAGCGCGATCTGCCCCACGGCCGCCGCAGCCTGCTTGTCCTCCAGCCGCTGACGGCGGCGCGGGATGTCCAGCCGCCGCCGTCCGAGCGCGATGGACCCGGAGGAGACGATGGCCACATCCTGGCCCCGCGCTCGCGCCTCGGCCACGTCGGCGGCCAGCGCCGCCAGCCAGTCCCGGCGCAGTTCCCCGCTCGCCTGATCGACCAGCAGGGCCGAGCCGATCTTGACCACCAGCCGCCTGGCGCCGGTCAGGCGCGCCGCGCCCCTCAGGGCCGCCAAGGTTCCGCCTCCTGTCCCGGCTTCGGCCGTTCCGCCTCGACCGCGCGGCGCAGGATGCGCAGCGCCTCGGGCACGCCCCGCCCGGAAACGCCGGAGAGCACAACAACCTCGCGGCCGGACGCCTCGATCAGGGCGGCGCGGCGCTCGGCGATTTCCTCCTCGGACATGGCGTCGGCCTTGTTCAGGCCGACGATCTCGACCTTCTCCTCCAGTCCCGCGCCATAGGCCTCCAGTTCGGCCCGGACGGTGCGGTAGTTTCCGGCCGGATCCTCCGCGGTGCCGTCCACCAGATGAAACAGCGCCCGGCAGCGCTCGATATGCCCAAGAAACCGTGTGCCCAGGCCGACGCCCTCGTGCGCGCCCTCGATCAGGCCCGGGATATCGGCCACGACGAAGCGCTTGCCGTCCTGTTCGACGATGCCGAGGCTGGGATGCAGCGTGGTGAAGGGGTAGTCGGCGATCCTGGGGCTGGCGCGGCTGACGGCGGACAGAAAGGTCGACTTGCCGGCGTTGGGCAGGCCCACGAGCCCGACATCGGCGATCAGCTTCAGCCTGAGCGTCACCCGCATTTCCTCGCCCGGCCAGCCATTGTCGGCGCGGCGCGGCGCGCGGTTCGTCGACGACTTGTAGTGGGCGTTGCCGAAACCGCCATTGCCGCCCTTCAGCAGCACCACGCGGTCGCCGGCATAGGTCAGGTCGGCGATGACCTCCTCGCCTTCCTCGTCCAGGATCTGGGTGCCGATGGGAACCTGGAAAACCGCGTCGGCGCCATTGGCCCCGGTGCGGTTCGCGCCCTCGCCGGGACGGCCGTTGTCGGCGCGGATGTGCTGGCGGTAGCGGAAATCGATCAGGGTGTTGAGCCCTTCGACGGCTTCGGCGATGACGTCGCCGCCCTTGCCGCCGTCGCCGCCGTTGGGGCCGCCGAACTCGATGTACTTCTCGCGCCGGAACGACAGGCAGCCATGTCCGCCGCGGCCGCTCTTCAGATAGACGCGGGCCTCGTCGAGAAACTTCATGACCGCCGGCCTCCGCCGCTCGTGCGGACGCGTCTCATGGCGTCAGTTCCGATGGGAATGGGAAATGTCGGTTCCGGCGCTTGGCCGGTGAAGGCGGGCGCCGTGGCGGCCCGCCGCATCATGACCGGCGGACCCTTACTCGGCCGCCGGCGCCGGCACGATCACGTTGATCGTGGGCTTCAGGCCGCCCTTGGAGAAGCTCACCTCGCCCTCGACCTTGGCGAAGATCGTGTGATCCTTGCCCATGCCGACGCCCTCGCCAGGGTGCCAGCGCGTGCCGCGCTGCCGGATGATGATGTTGCCGGGAATGACCCGCTCGCCGCCGTACTTCTTCACACCGAGCCGCTTGCTTTCCGAATCGCGACCGTTCCGGGACGAACCGCCTGCCTTCTTGTGAGCCATGGGACGTTACTCCGTTGCGGTGGCGCTCAGGCGCCGGTGATGCCGGTGACCCTGACGACCGTCAGGTTCTGACGGTGGCCACGGGTGCGGCGATAGTTCTGACGCCGCTTCTTCTTGAAGACGATGATCTTGTCGCCGCGGATCTGATCCAGCACCTCGGCCTCGACCTTTGCGCCGTCAACCAGCGGCGAACCCACTTTCAGGTCCGCGCCGTCGCCCACGGCCAGCACATCGAACGCGACGGTCGCGCCGGGCTCCGCCTGCAGGGTCTCGACGTTGAGCACGTCGCCCTCGGCGACGCGATACTGTTTTCCACCGGTCTTGATGACAGCGTGCATGTTTCTTCTCTATCCGGTCTGACAGGCCGCGGCGCTGGAAGCAGCGGCCGGTCGGCGACAATTCAAACGTGACCGCCGGGCGCGCGGCCCGCCGGAAGACAGCGGCTTTTAGACAGCGGCGGGGGGACTGTCAACACCCGCTTCGCGGCCGAGTTCCGCCAGCAGTATGCGCTTCGCCGCATCGGGCGGCGGACATGACCGTCCGCCCATCGCATGAACCAGCACGGAGCGGGCGCGCGCAATGCACCGGTCGCCCTCGAAAACCCCGCTGATTACCGTGTAGCTGGTATTGCCGACGGCCACCACGCGGGTGCCGATATCCAGTTTCGAGGGAAAATTGAGCTCGGCGATGTAGTCGACCTCGAGACGCACCACGACCCACTCCACCACTGGCGCGACGTCGCCCATCAGCTCGTCGATCATGGTCACGCGACCGACCTCGACCATCTGCGGCACCACGGTGTTGTTCACGTGGCCGATGCGGTCGGTGTCGGAGAATCGCGTCATCCCCTGGACCCAGCGCCAGTAGGTCGCGCGGTCGGTCGGATCCGGGGCGGTGGCGGTGTCGGTCATGACGGGGCTTTCGATGGATGGCGTTTCGGCGGCGCCGGACCTTACAGGCTCCGGCGCCGGGCGCAATGCCGCCCGCGCCGCATGCCGTCATGAGTCAGTCGAGGCTGAAGCCGATCGCGCGGACATAGGCGCCGAAATCGGCGCGTTCCGGGTTCGCGTACTGGCGCGCCTTGTCCTCCGACCAGCCATAGGCCGGGTCCTCGCCGAAGCGCGCCACGTCCCGCTGCACGCGGTAGGGCGCGATCGCGCGCCGGCGCGCATCGTAGGCATCGACCGCCTCCCGCAGCCCGGCCTCCCTGTAGCGGTCCCTGTGCACGGTATGGGACAGTGGCAGGCGCGGCGCGACCGGCGTCGGCGCGTCGGGCCAGCCCAGCGCAACGCCGGCGACCGGGAAGACGTACGCGGGCAGGGCCAGCAGTTCCAAAATCTGTCGTGCATGGTTGCGGATGGCGCTGATCGGACAGGCGCCGACCCCGGCGGCCTCCGCCGCCAGCACCAGAGCCGACAGAGCGATGCCCGCATCGACCGCGGCGTTGAAGAAGGCGTCCAGGTGGTCGTTGGCGAAGGTCCGGTCCCGCCATTCGTGGATCCTGCGCTGCCGGCGGTTGTTGCCGAGAACGATCAGCATGTGCGGCGCGCGGGCGATCCAGCGCTGGCCCTGCGCGCCCTCCGTCAGCAGGGCGTCGATCTCCCGGCGCAGGGCCGGGTCATCGACGATCAGGATATCGCGCTGTTGCAGGTCGCTCTTGGTCGGCGAGCAGAGCGCGAGCGCGGCCAGACGGTCGAGCAGCGCGGGCGGCAACGGTTCGGGACTGAAGCGCCGGCAACTGCCGCGCGAGGCCATATCGCGCCAAAGCTGCGGCTCGTCCGCATCATGCGGCTGCGGCGCATCGCCGAAACGGCGTTCCAGCAGGTCCGAAATGCTGTTTGTCATGGCCTCCTCCCCCGAAGCGATTCCCGCATCTGACGACCCGGCGGCGGAGACTTCAAGCGGCTCGCCGGCGGCAGCGCCGTCGCCTCGGGTCGCGTTGCCGCCTTGGCTGACCGGCTGGCGGATGACACTTGTGGTAACGTCGCCTCCGGCCCGGAGCCGGCTTGCCGCGGCCACACACAGGAAGTCTGGTACCGAATCACCATGTCCGACACCCCCGCCGAAGCCGCGCCCGCGCCGCCCCGCTCGCTGCCGGCCCTGCGCAAGCACCTCTTCACCCTGATCCGCCAGCGGCTCTGGCTGCAGGTGCTGATCGGCATGGCGCTGGGCGTCGGCTTTGGCGTTCTGATCGGTCCGACCTCGGGCCTGCTGGCGGCGGACCTCGCCACCCTGGTCGGCAACTGGGTGGCGTTGCCGGGCCGGCTGTTCCTGCTGGCCATCCAGTTCGTCGTCGTCCCCCTGGTGGTCGCCTCCGTGATCCGCGGCATCGCCGCCGGTGAGGCGGGGAGCGATCTCGGCCGGCTGGGCGCGCGCGCGGTGGCCTTCTTCATGATCAGCACCCTGCTGGCCGTGGCCCTCGGCGTCGGCGCGGCCACGCTGATCCGCCCCGGCGCCTTCGTCGATACCGCAGCGGTGGACCGCGCCCTGGGCGAAGGCGCCGGGGCGGTGGCGGCCGCGCCCGCGCGGCCGCCCACCATCGACGCCCTTCCCGACATGATCGTCGGCCTGTTCCCCACCGACCCGCTCAGCACCTTCGTCAGCGGCAACATGCTGCAGATCGTCATCGCCGCCGCGATCATCGGCCTGGCGCTGGTGATGACGCCGGCCGACCAGCGGCGCCCGCTGCTCGACCTGCTCGCCTCCATCCAGGCGGCCTGCATGGTCATCGTCGGCTGGGTCCTGCGCTTCGCGCCGCTGGCAGTCTTCGGTCTGCTGGCCAACATCACCAGCCGTATCGGCCTCTCCGCCCTCATCGGCACCGGCATGTATCTGGTCACGGTCCTCGTCGGGCTGGGGATGCTGATGCTCTGCTATCTACTGACGGCGCGGATCCTCGCCGGACGGCGCATGGGCCGTTTCCTGGCGGACACGCGCGACGTGATGCTGCTCGCCTTCTCCACCTCCAGCTCCGCCGCCGTGATGCCGCTGACCCTGAGCACGGTGGAAAAGCGCCTGGACGTCCGTCCCGCCGTGGCGCGCTTCGTCGTGCCGCTGGGCACCACGATCAACATGGCCGGCACGGCCCTCTACCAAGGCGTGGCGACGGTGTTCCTGGCACAGGTCTTCGGCGTCGAGCTGGGTGTCGGCGGCATCCTGCTGCTGACCGCGATGGCGACCGGCGCGGCCATCGGCTCGCCGGGCACACCGGGCGTCGGCATCGTCATCCTGGCAACCATCCTGGCCAGCGTGGGGATTCCGCCGGCCGGCATCGCCATCATCCTGGGCGTCGACCGCGTGCTCGACATGTGCCGCACGGTCGTCAACGTGACCGGCGACATGGTGGCCTGTGTGACCATCGACCGGATGATGCCGGAAGAGACGGCGGCGGAGCCGGCGGCCGTCCCGCCGCCGCCCGGCGCCTGAAGCGCGGCGCCTCGTCGCCCCGGAAGGCGCCGCGGGTTGCGCCCGGCCGCCCCGGCAACATCTCTCTCTCGTACCGGCAAGCGTACAAGACCAACAACAACCGGGAGAGAACGCCATGGCGAAGAACCACGCGAATTCCGTCAAGGACGACGAGACTTACGAGGAACTGCGCGACAAGGGCATGAGCAAGGAAAAGGCCGCGCGCATCGCCAACGCGAAGCAGAACGAGAGCCAGAAGCCTTCGAAGAAGGGCGGTCAGAGCAATGCCTACGAGAACTGGACCAGGGACGAGCTCTACGCGAAGGCGAAGCAGGTGGGCATCGAAGGCCGCTCCAACATGAACAAGGGCGAGCTGAAGAAGGCGCTGCGCCAGCACTGACCGGAAGCGGGCTCCGAAACGGATTGCGGCGGGCCGGGCCTTCGGCTAGTGTCCGCGCCCGCCGGCCAGCCCGGCGTCCCCGTGGTCCGAAACGACCCGTCTGCGGAGAGGTGCCGGAGTGGTCGAACGGGGCGGTCTCGAAAACCGTTGTGCCTTTGCGGGCACCGAGGGTTCGAATCCCTCCCTCTCCGCCATTATCTTGTAGCGAACCCGAGAAGAGGCCCCAAACGCGGGCCTTCTTCTTTTTGTTTCAAAGGCGTTTAGCCGAGGAAGCATTGATGCCGAGGGTCCGATTACCTTCAAACGCCTCTCGCAGCTGATCGCCCGCGACCACGGATTTCAGCGCACTGGCAAGGAAATTCGTGGTGTCATCTGGCGGGCGTGCCGCGATCTCAGGCCCCACAAAGAGACGACTGACGGGCACAAGGTGTTCTGGCCCGAGAGCCTTGAATCCAGGTTCTTGATACCGTTCAGAGGCTTGTCATTTGCACAGATTGAACGGAGCTGGCCGGACGTTCCGCATCCCGAAAAATTGGGACTGATTGCCGAGCTAGTGGCTGACGATTCGGATGATCTGGCAGCCGCTGTAGCCGATCGAATTGGTTACTCCCGCATCGCCGCCCGATTCCGAAAGGAGATCGACGCGCTGATTGCAGAAGTATTGCAAGAAGAATGACCACAAAAATCTGGACTGTCGCCATCGAATTCTGAGCACAATTCTCAACACATATGTCAATTTATCATCGCATTCGAGAGCGCCTGCCGCGACCAGGGTCTTGTCTCGCCCGACAGCGACTACAATTGCCGCTTTGTCTATGGTCGGCCGCGGGATGATCAGCCAAACCTCCACCCGAATCGACGGAAATCTCCGAGGCCGGGTGCTCACGAGCAATGCCGTCGTCATCGAGCGGCCAGCATTAACCTCTCCTTCACGGCCGATCTGCCAGAAAGGCTCCATGTCGCCCAACCAGCTCCCAATGCCCGCGAAAGCAGGTTCATCGCCGGCGCGCGCGGCGCGCGGTCGTGAGCTGGAACTCGTGCTTCCCGGCGAAGACGAATGGATCGAAGTCAGGCTGAGCGAGGATGGCCGAACCATCCTCTCGGCGGCATTGCGCCCGGACGATGGCCGCCCCGAGGCGTTGCGGACGTTTCACGCCATCGCCGGCGAGATCCTCGCGAGGCCGGACGTCTTTGCGGATCGCATTATCCTCGTGTCGCTTCATTTGATCGCGCACGACATCGAAAGCAGCCGCCAGCGGTTGCGTATTGCAGAACGTCTGTCGAAGCGTGCGCTGAGCGAGATCCGGAAGGTCGCAACGCCCCAGGATCTGATCCTCGAGATCGCGCCCGAGTGCATCATGATCATCTCGACGGAACGCGACCCGAACCGCGGCACACGTTGGGCGATCCCGTGCAGGAAAGCGGCCGCGCCCCTGCTTGGCGAGACTGGCGCCGATGACATCCGGATTTTCGGGCTGCACGGGGCAGAAGCAGGCCGTCTTCTGTTCGTCGACAACCGGAGCGTTCAGCCACTGGAGATGTTTCAGTCTGCAGATGCCGGGCCTCAACTCGGCCGCATTCCACGAAATCATCGGAAATCGAGCGCAGGGACGTCATCGGTTCTGGTCTACGAGGAACATGCGGACCAGCCGGAAGCGCCCTTCACCGCCCACCCCCTCGAACTGTCGGAATTCGATGTCCAGTTCACCGCAACATGGGACGTCAAGAGCGAAGTCCTGAGCGTGTTTTCGGCGGAACCGTTCCGCGTCATCGGTGGCAGGGAATATCGGGGCTTTCCTGCAATCGAGGAAGCCCAGAATTTCGACAAGCTCATGCTCGAACTGTGTCTGAAGCTCCTCGAACATGGCGTGGCGCGGATAGACGAGTTCGTGACTGCCGGACAGGCCGGAATGATCGCGGTTCCGGTCAGTTTCAGAGCCCTGGCGACAAGCTGGCGATTGAGCCGCTACCTGAACGCGTTGAGGGCCTTTGACGGCGCCCGGCACGAGCGGCTCTGTATCGTCATATCGGACATACCGCCCGGCGTGAACGGCGCGAAGCTTCAGAACATGGTGGACATGCTCCGTCCCGAATGCCGGGCGATATTCCTGAGGGTCGGGTATCAGGTCCCGCTAACGAGATCGGTCTTTCCGAAGCGCGTTCACGCCGTGGGTCTCGACGTTCATGGGGACCGCCGGCGCGAGGAGGACATGATCCGCACCTTCGAGCAATTCGCCAGGCTGTGCCGATCCCACGAGTTCAACTCCTATGTGATGGGCCTCGACACAACCAGCCTCGTGCTCTCGGCCGCTGCGGCCGGGATTCGGTTTATCAGTGGCGACCGCATCCAGGGGCCGGAAACCAATCCTGCCGGCGCCTGCCACTATGGCTGGCTGAATTTCTACTCCAGATTAAGAAATTAGTACTATTTTACCTCGCCTTTCCCTCCCTTGATACATTTTATCCGAGTATGTAGCTTGTCGTTTTGTAGGCATCTTGAAATCACGTGCCAACATGATACTTCAAAATTCTTCCCGGGACGGATACGAATGGCCAACAAGGCGCCGACGGGCTCCACAATTCTGGATGACATGGCCGGCGGCGGATTTCCTCGCGGCCGCATCACCTTGATCGATGGGGAGCCGGGTTCGGGCAAGACCATCCTGTCATTGCAATTCCTGCTTCATGGCGCCGAGCGTGATGACGAGCCGGGGATTCTGGTCTGTTTCGAGGAAACGGCCGAGGAGATTGCAGCGGACGCCGCAGCTCTCGACTGGGATATTGCAGCACTTCGGGCGGATGGCCGGTTCGACATCATCGAAGGCGGGCTTGGGCCCGATGTCGCAATCGAAGGCCGTTTCGACCTTCAGGGTCTGCTGGCGGCGCTCGGCGCCAGGGCAGACGCCATGGGCGCAACGCGGGTGGCCTTCGACTCGATCGACGTCCTGCTCGATCTCCTGGATGATGAACAGGCCGCCAGACGCGAACTTTACCGGTTGAAGCAATGGGTTCGCGAACGCGGAATGACCTGCGTACTCACCGGAAAGATTGAGGAGACCGGCGCCTCGGTATCCTCGAGGAGTTCCTTTCTGAACTATTTTTCGGATGCCTGTATCGAACTGCGCCGGCGGCATGTCGACCAGGTGGCGGTCCGAACGATCTGCGTGACCAAGCTTCGCGGCAGCACCAGCAGCTCAAGTCTTCTGCCGTTCATCATCGGACCCCGGGGCATCACGATCGCCGATCCCGGTTCCGCAGAAGTCCGCCACAAGGTTTCGACCGAACGCGTCAGCAGTGGCGTGGCGCGTCTCGACCAGTTTCTGGGCGGCGGCTATCTCAGGGGATCCGCCATCCTGGTAAGCGGCGTGCCCGGGACGGCCAAGACATCGCTTGCCGTAAGCTTTCTGGAAGCCACCTGCCGCAGAGGCGGCAAATCGCTTCTGGTCTCATTCGACGAGGCCGGCGAACAGATCGTGCGAAACGCCGCATCCATCGGGCTCGAGCTTCAATCGCAGGTCGATGAAGGATTGCTCCGCTTCCTGTCGCTACGATCGGGAGCGGCGGGTATCGAGGATCACATCGTCAACATCATGGCGGAGATGGATCGGCTCCAACCTGATTGCATGGTGATCGATCCGCTGTCCGCGATCCACAAGGCGCCGGGGCAGGTTCACGCCATCACGCCCGGCCAGCGCTTGATGGACCATGCAAAGAGAGAGGGCATCACGCTGCTGATGACCTCGCTTACCGAAAAGGAGGCGCAGCCGGGCAGCTATATCGATACGGCGTCGAATGTCTCGACCATTGCCGATACCTGGCTTCACCTGACATTTGCGGTCAACGCCGGCGAGCGGAACCGCGCCATCTCGATCGTCAAATCCCGGGGCACCTCGCATTCCCATCAGGTTCGTGAGCTTGTCATCTCCGACCAGGGTATCGATCTGGTGGATGTCTATGCGCTGGGCGGCGAGGTCCTGATGGGAACGGCTCGCAAGGAACGCGAGTTCGAGATGGAGCGCGACGAGCGGATTGCAGAACGCGATTTCGACCGGCGCCGCAAGACCCTTCTGGAAGAACGGAAGGCGATGGCTGCCGAGCTGGATCGCCTGAAGGGTCAGGTCGAGCTCCGCGACCAGACGATCGAAGAACTGGAAGAAGCGGAGGATGAGCGTCAACGGATGCGGTCGGAGCGCCGACGTCGAATCAGTCTTTCGCGGCGCTCAGACCCGGAGTCCGAGAGTCGATGAGCATCGAGGCGTCAACTCAGCGTCCGGACATTGGCGGCGACGGTCAAGCCGAGCGTCCCCGGCAGCTTCTCCTTTACGGGATCGAAGGCAGTTCGACGACATTGAGGGCGAGAAGAAATCTCGAGGCCGCCCTCGAAGCAACTGGCGTCGACCTCGACCTCCTCCAGTTCGTGGATGTGCTCGAAAATCCGCAGAGCGCCTACACCGATGGCGTGATGGCGACCCCGATGCTCGTGATTGGAACCGGTGGGTCAAGCCTGCGCGTCGTCGGCACCCTGGATGATATCGAGCACATTCGTCGCTTGCTGGATAGGTGGCGGACACGGTGACCGAAGCGCCCGGCAGCGACTCCTCCCCCCCTGTGCGCGAAAGCCGGTTCCGCCGCCGCGTCCTGATTGTCTCGTTTCTGGTCGCCATCCTCGTGGTTGGCGAGACGGCCATCGACGTGTATCGGGACCACATGCGTCTTACCGAGGACGCCGAACGCGACGTCGAAAACCTCGTCGTCAATCTGGCCAGCACCCACAAGCAGGTTTTCGACAGTATCGATCTTCTCTTCTTATCTCTGGAAGATCATCTGAACGAGACAGACACCCTGGATGCTGGGGCCAGGGCGCACATCGGCCGCCTGCTGCGCGGTTTCCGCTCCCGTTTCCCGGAATTCCAGAGCGTGGTGGTCCTGAACCGCGATGAAACCGTCGTTGCCTCCGGACACCGCGATTTATCGAAGGAGTCAGGTTTCCTCGATCAACGCCGCGTCAAGGCGCTGATCGAAGGAAATGACCTCGGGAAGCATATCGAAACGCCCGTGGCCGCGGGAGCCTCCGGCAACCTTGTGATACCCGTGGTCCGAGCGTTCCGCAATCGATCCGGACAGGTGGTCTATGCTGCGGTCGTGGCGCTGAAGACGTCTGCCCTGACCGGAACACACTCGGCCCTGGAGATCGGTTCCGGCTCGGTCATGCTTCTCGCACGCACCGACGGGACCGTGCTCGCCCGCTCGCCTTCGACCGATATTGTAGGAGGATCCCTGGCCGACCGGCCATTGTTCACCGAACACATCTCCTCGGCGTCTACAGGTTCATATACTTCACCGCCTCAGAGCGACGGCGAGATACGTATCGTCGGCTATCATGTGAGCCCCAGGCACGAGCTGGTGACGGCGATCGCTGTCGATCGCGACAGAATTCTTGCACCGTGGCGAGAGAATCTGGTCGGTCATATCGGGTCGGCAATTCTCTTGGTTCTCCTTGTCGCCGCCGCCGCGTGGTTCATGATTCGCAGTCATGACCGGGAAGCAGCGCTGCGGCGATCTGCCGAAAGAGCCCGGAACCGCGCCCGGGATCGAGCAGTCAAGCAGCAGATTATGGCCGGACTCAGCCAGTATTCGGCCGAAGCGGAAGATTCGCAGGACTTCCTCGACCGGGCTGCCCGAGCGTTGCGAAAGGGAACCGACTGCGATTTCGCGAGCATCGCGCGCCAGGTCAGTTCGGGATCCCAGATGATGATCGTAGCGCGGGATGGCTGGCCTGAGCATGCGCGCGAGGAATACGTATTTGTTGGAGGGACGGACTCGCATTTGGGCTTCGCTCTCCATTCGCGCGATACCATCATCAGCCACGATTACGGGACCGAGAAAAGATTCCGGCCACACCACCGTCTGGTCGAACTGGGCGCACGGTCGGGAGTTGCAGTACCCATGCTGACCGCCTCGGGCGGCTTTTCCGGTGCACTTTCAGTCTACAGCACGAACCCGGCGGCCTTCTCCGACGACGACAGGATGTTCGTCGAGGCTATCGGCCACCTGATCGCCAGCTACTACGAGCGTCGCATCCAGTCCAATCTGCGCAGCGCGGTTCTCGACAGCGTACCCAGCATGCTCGCTGTTCTCGACCATCGCGGCGACATCCTGTTCGTCAACAGGTCATGGATTTCGGAGGGCGACGCCCGGGACCTCCAGATGCCGGAAGGTGGTGTCGGGGCGAATTACATCGACATATGCACCCGGGCCGCGGCCGAAGGCGTCGTCGAGGCGCAGCAGATGCAGGAAGGCATTCTGGACGTGATGTCGGGTCAGACCGACCGGTTCCAGATGGAGTATCCCTGTGGGGATGAAAAGGAGATGCGCTGGTTCTTCGCCACGGTATCGCCGGTCAACCTGGACGGGCATAGCGGCGCGCTGGTGAGCCACCTGGACATCACATCCCGCCGGGAACTGGAGAAGCAGCTGCGCGAAGCCAGCAGGATGGAGGCGCTGGGGCAGCTGACGGGCGGTATTGCGCACGATTTCAACAATCTGCTGATGGTCGTTGCCGGCAACGCGGAAATGCTTTCGGACCGGATCGGGCCGGAGACAAGGGAAGGCCGCATGCTGGCTGCGATCCGCGAAGCCGCTGGTCGCGGCGCAGCGCTGACGGACGGGCTCCTTTCCTTCTCCCGGCGGCAATTGCTCTCGCCTCAGGCGGTCGAGCCTCAGAAGGTACTCCAGGATGCCGCCCGGCTTCTCGAACGCACGCTCCGTGAGGATATAGAGCTCAGGGTCGAAACGCCGGATTCATGCCGCCAGATCCTCGCCGATGAAGCGCAATTGCATACCGCGCTGATGAACCTGATCCTGAACGCCCGGGATGCGCTGCCCAATGGCGGCACGATCATCCTCCGCTGCGAGGACCTGGACAATGGCGGCGCCCCCGTCGCTTTCGTGCGCCTTTCGGTAACCGATGACGGCGAAGGCATGCCCCCTGCCGTAGCCGACAAGGCCTTCGAACCGTTCTCCACGACCAAACCGGTCGGTCAGGGCACTGGTCTGGGTCTGAGCATGGTGCATGGCTTCGCGATCCAGTCCGGCGGAACGGCCTCGCTGGAATCGAAGCCGGGCCAGGGCACACGAGTCATGATCGATCTTCCTGTCGCCACCGGATCGGAGGCTGTCGGAAACAACGGTGGCGCCGCTGATCTCGACGATCAATTCGAAGGAACCATCCTGGTTGTCGAGGATGAAGACCGGGTGCGGAACTACCTGAGATTGCTGCTCGAAGATATGGGTCTGACGGTTCATGAAGCGTCAAGCGCGGCCGACGCGCTGGAATCTCTGGCGGGATTGCCGGAGCTGGATCTGCTCCTGAGTGACGTGATCATGCCCGGCAGCATGTCGGGCTATGGGCTCGCCAGCGAAATTCGCCGCAACCGGCCAGGTAGCGGTATCATACTCATGTCCGGCTACACCGATCCGAGCATGATCGAGCGGCTTCATGAGCACGACCCGTCGATTCCGCTGCTGCGCAAGCCCTTCAGCCGCAGCCAGCTTGTCGCAATGCTGAAGACGGTCCTCTCGGATTGATGTCCATGGTTCGCTATCTCGACAAAGGTAACCGGGAATGAAACGAATTCTTCTCGTCGATGACGATCCGCTGGTCCTGGGCACCCTGAGAGAAGCGCTCGATGGGGCGGGCTACGCCGTTGCGACAGCGGAGAATGGAAAACAGGCGATGCAGGAGCTTTCGCGCGCACGCACGGATCTTGTGGTCACCGACCTCATCATGCCGACGCAGGAAGGGGTGGAAACCATCATGGCGGTGCGGAAGGCCTATCCAACCCTGCCGATCATTGCGATTTCCGGAGGCGGGAGGCTCGATGCGCTCTCGCTGCTGGACGTGGCCCGGAAGTTCGGGGCGGCCGCGACCTTGAAGAAGCCGTTTCCCCCGAGCGTGCTCGTCACCCTGATCGGTCGGATATTGGCCGAGCGGCGCGGCGGGGAGTCATGCTGACCGGGTCCGGCGCGGTCATTCGCCCGGGCCTGCTTCCTTTCCGGACATGACCTGATGGATCGTGTTGAGAAGAACCTTCGTTCCAAAAGGCTTCTTGAGGGCCGCGGAAGCGCCGGCCCTTCTCGCCGCCTCAAGCAGTGGAGCCGGGCCGAGCTTGCCGCCGCCGGTGATGGCGATGACCGGGAGACCCGGCTCGGTACGTGAAATCTCGGCTATCGTTTCGATACCTTCACGATTCGGCATGATGATGTCGCAAAGCACGACATCCGGCTTCATCTCTCCGAGCAAGCGCAGCGCATCGTCTCCGTCGGTGGCCACGGTCACTTCATGGCCCTGAGTTTCCAGGCTGTTGGTGAACATGTCCCGGATCAGGCGGTCGTCGTCGACGACAAGTATCTTCATGATTATGCTGATTCCTGCCCTTGAATGATCTGCGGAGACACGCTCGCGGCACACCATTGCGGAACACACCTAAACAAATCTCTAGCGCGTGATGTGGTGCGCGTGCAGGATGAGCCAATGGCAATCCGCCCAGATTCAGCGTCTCCGTAGAACTGGAACTGTTTGCCCTGACTTTCGGCCTACCGCGGTCATTCGTCCTACGGAGGGGCCATGGCCCAATCGGAAACCTGTTCGACTTTCCCGGGTTTATCCGCAGGATGCCGACATGGCAGACTAACGCTCCAGTTGTTCTTTGGGTACTGGCTTCGCCCTACTGTGAGGACTTCCACACTGCTTGGTTGGAGGCAGCCTGATCGGATCATGGAGACCTCACGATAGGCACCAACGAGCACTACAGCCCTGCCAGCGATTTGAGATTCGGCGCGGCAGGCGGGACAGCGCTGCGTGTCGCCGCGGTCTACGCCGCCGCCGGATTCCTCTACATTCTCGGGTCGGATTGGCTCGTCGAACATGGATTCAGCAGCGACTGGCGACCGGGCATCCAGAGCGTCAAGGGAATGGGATTCGTCCTGATCACGGCGCTCGGTCTGGGCCTGATCTGCCGATTCTTCATCCGCCGCGGCATGGCGCAAATCATTTCCGTCAACGCCGCTCTGGAGAAAAGCCGGGAACGTTTCGAACTGATTGCCGACAATGTGGGGGAGGTCCTGTGGATCGGCGACCCGCGCGATCGTGGTATCCACTACGTCTCACCGGCGTATGAAACGATCTGGGGCCGCTCCAGTGACGCGATGTTCAGCGATCCCGGATCATGGATGGAAACCGTTCATCCCGATGATCGCGCCTATACCCGAAGAAAGATCCGGGAACGGCAACGGCAAAGCAACGTGGCCGAGTACCGGATCGTCAGGCCCGATGGCGCGATCCGCTGGATCGAGGATCGTGGATTTCCCGTCCGCAACGAAAGCGGAGAGGTTTATCGCGTGGTCGGCGTCGCCCGCGACATCACCGAGCATCGGCAGGCGAAGGCGCACATCGAAGAGCTGCGTTCGCGTTTCGAGAAGGTGATTGCCGCAGCCCCGGTCGGCATCCTCGTTCACCGCGATTTCACCCCGATTCTTGCGAATGAGGCCCTGGCGAGAACGCTCGGCTATTCCAGCGCTGACGAGATTCTTGGCCTGCCCGACTGCCTGGCGCTTTTCGCCGAGGAGGAGCGGGACCGTATCGTGCAGTTCAACCGCCAACGCATGAGGGGCGGTGACCCGCCGAAGGCCTACGACCTCAAGGGTAAGACACGGGACGGTTCCATCATCGAACTCGAGAACCGGGTCACCGTTCTCGACTGGGGAGGGTCGCCCGCAGTCTGTACCATTCTCGCCGACGTGTCCGAGCAGCGCGAAACCGAACGCCAGTTGCGAAAGGCGCAGAAGTTCGAAGCCATTGGACAGCTCACGGGCGGTGTCGCGCATGACTTCAACAATCTTCTGACCGTCGTGATCGGGAACGCCGGGCTACTCGAGCAGCGGCTTGACGGGCGCGATGAAGACTCGAGGTCCTTGGTAGACACAATCCTGAAGGCGGCGAACCTCGGCGCCGAGCTCACGCATAATCTGCTCGCCTATTCCCGGCGTCAGGTGCTGGCGCCCGCGGCAACGGATGTCGCGGCACTGATCGAGGGAATGCGGCTGCTTCTGCAGCGGACCCTGGGCGAGCACATCGAAATTGCCATCTCCCATGAGCGCAGCATCGATGATGCTTACGTGGACGCCAGTCAGCTCCAGAACTCAATCCTCAATCTCTGCCTGAATGCGCGGGACGCAATGCCCGAGGGCGGCCTGCTGCGGATCGAAATGACCAACACCCGTCTGGATGCGGATGCGGATGCGGATGCGGCGCAGCGGCAGGCCGACGTGACGCCAGGTCCATATGTCAGCATCGCGGTTTCGGACACCGGAACCGGCATGCCCGAGGAGGTGGTGCGCCACGCGTTCGAGCCATTCTTCACCACCAAGGAATCCGACCGCGGCAGCGGTCTCGGACTCAGCATGGTCTTCGGATTCATCAAGCAGACCGGGGGTCATCTCGACGTCGATTCCGAAGTCGGCAGGGGTACGACGATCCGGCTCTACCTGCCGCGCGCCGAGACGCCGACACGGCCCCGGGAGGAACCGCCGGCTGCTCCCGCGATGGAAGGCAGAGGCGAGCTGGTGCTGCTGGCCGAGGACGATGCGATGGTCCGGGATTTCGTGGTGCTGCAACTCTCCCTGCTGGGATACCGGGTGATGGAGGCTGCAAACGGGCAGGAGGCGCTGGCGTTGCTCGAGCAGAACGAGGATATCGATCTGCTCTTCACCGACATCGTCATGTCGGGCGGCATGAGCGGGCGACAGCTGGCAGATGCCGCGCAACGCATCCGGCCCCGGCTGCCCGTGCTTTTCACCTCCGGCTATACGGAGGCCTCCATGCTGAATGAGGGGTGGGTGGAGCCGGGCATGCGGCTGCTGCAGAAGCCCTTTCAGCGTGAAGATCTGGCGCGGATGGTCCGGTCGACCCTTGACCGCGATGCATGACATCGACAGTTCGACGGCAAGCTGATTTCGAGGTTGAGCCCATTGCTCGGCTTGTGCCGGGCCCCGTGCCCCTCTGAGGCCTCAGCGCGTCCACGCCCGGGGCCTGGAGCAGGATAGTGAGGTGCACCTGGTCTGAGCCCCTTGGCTCCCTCGTTCAGAACGAGAGTTCTTCCGTTTGATAGCTGATGGGTCGGTGGTTTGCGAGAGTGCCGGGCGCGGCCGTCGCCGCCCCGCCGACGAGGCATCTTGCATCGAAACGGCCGCGCCGCTGGAATGGCCCTCAGACCCGGCAGAGGAGCCAACAGCGGATGCCCAGGCCAGAATTCGACCGCGACGCAAGCCCCGAGGCCGTCGCCGAAGCCCTTGACGAGCACGGCTACGCCATCGTGCGCGAACTGGCCGATGCGGAGACCGTGTCGCGTCTCAACGCCGATTTCGACCCCCATGTCGACGCGGTGCAGCTTGGCCGGACCGACTTTGCCGGCCACAGGACCAAACGCATCAACAATC
The DNA here is from genome assembly GCF_002924445.1 of Minwuia thermotolerans. Lineage (NCBI taxonomy): Bacteria > Pseudomonadati > Pseudomonadota > Alphaproteobacteria > Minwuiales > Minwuiaceae > Minwuia > Minwuia thermotolerans. The sequence goes on along the minus strand of NZ_PIGG01000048.1, from coordinate 5,973 downwards.
TGATCGCCAAGTCCGCGGCCTGCCGGGAGCTCGCCGTCCATCCCACGATCATGGGCGTCTGCGACCGCGTTCTGCTGCCCCACTGCGCGCGCTATCACCTCCATGTCACCCTGCTGGTGGATCTGCAGCCCGGCGAGACGGCCCAGGAGCTGCACCGCGACGGCGGGATCTATCCCGTGCGCCTGCCTTCCATCCCCATGACGCTGGCCACCATGTGGGCGTGCAACGACTTCACCGCCGGGAATGGCGGCACCCGGCTGGTGCCCGGCAGCCACCGCTGGGCCCATGACCGTCAACCCACAGCCGACGAGGCGGTCAATGCGGAGATGCCGGCCGGTTCGGTGCTGCTCTACACCAGCAATCTCATCCACGGCAGCGGCGCCAACCGGTCGAACGGCAACCGCCGCGGCATGGGGCTTCACTACAATCTCGGCTGGCTGCGCCAGGAGGAGAACCAGTACCTCTCGATCCCGCCGGACAAGGCGAAGGATATCCCCCACGAGGTGCTGAAGCTGATCGGTTACGACTTCGGCGGCCCCTATCTGGGCTTCGTCGAGACGGGCCATCCGCTCACTCTCGCCGACCCCGCACTGCCGCGCGACATGGACCGCACCGGCGGCGCAGCGATCACGGCCCGCAGCCGCGCCATCAAGCCCCTGTACCTCGGCGACACGCCCGACGACGGTCTGGACTGAACCCCCGGGGGCGTGAGGCCGCGGCGGCGGCATGGCCAATCCCGGTTTCCACCGGATGCGCCACAGGCGTTTCCACGCCCCGGGCAAATCGACGCGGTTCCATACGGCCGGCGCGCTCACCACGTCCTGCACACAAGAAGAAGCAAAAAACGAGCGCGCAAAGTGCCCGAGCATCTGAAATTCAACTCTGCCGGCGGAGGGCGAATCCCGCCCCGCCTGCCGGTTCCGTCGCGGCCCGCCGCCTCCACGGCCCGCCGCTCGTCGGCGTGTCCCCGAAGGATCGGCCGATGAGCGAGATGGCAGCCGAAATTCCGCTGAACAGGACGTCGAAGCTCCTGGGCAAGCTGGCCCTGGAAGCCGGACCGCTGCTGGCATTCTTCGTCGGCTTCATGTTCGGCGACATCTTCGTCGGCACGGCAGTGTTCATGATCGCAATGATCGTCTCGGTCGCCTGCACATATTCGGCGAAACGCACCCTGCCGACCTTCCCCCTGCTGGGGCTGGTCATGGTGCTTGCCTTCGGCGGCCTCACGCTGTGGCTGGGCGAGGCCATGTTCATCAAGATCCAGCCCACCGTCGGCAATGCCCTGTTCGGCGCCATGGTGCTGGGCGGGCCGCTGGTCGGCGTCAACTTCCTGAAGCGCGCCTTCGGCGACGAACTGACCATGCGCGACGAGGCCTGGCGCAAGCTGGCGTTCCGTGCCGGCGGCTTCCTGATCTGCCTCGCCCTGCTCAACGAGGTCGTCCGGCGCTCCTTCAGCACCGAGATCTGGGTCTACTTCAAGGTCTTCTGCGTGCTGCCGCTGGACGCGCTGTTCGCAGCCAGCCTGTGGCCCATGTTCCGCCGCGAGCGGCGGGCCGCCGAAGCGGCGCGCCGGCAGAAGCGGGAGGCGGCATGATCACCACGGCGCGCTCGTGGAAAGGCGCGGCAATGCTGACCGCGCGCTACACGGTCTTCCGCGCCCGCGAACCCCGCCGGCGGCGCTGGAGCCTGGAGGACCGTCTGGCGGCGCTGCCGCGCCAGGGCCTGCCGCTGGAGACCGGGGTCGAGATCCGCTGGAACGACCATCAGGTGCCCTTCGTGGAGGCCGCCGGGGAGCGCGACCTCGCCGTGGGCCTGGGCGTCGTTCACGGCCATCTCCGGCTGTTCCAGATGGAAATCATGCGCCGGCTGGCGCGCGGCCGCATGGCCGGGCTGCTGGGTCCGGTGGCGCTCGACGTCGACCGCAGCCTGCGCATCGTCGGCTTCTCCCGCGCCGTCGAGGAAATCCGGCAGGGCCTGCCGGAGGAAACGCGGGAATGGCTTGCCGGCTTCCGCGACGGCGTCAACGCGGTCATCGAATCGGCGGACGAGCATCCGGAGGAGTTCCGCCTTCTGGGCGCCGCACCCGAGCCCTGGACCCTGGCCGACCTTGTCGCCATCGGGCGGGTGGCTGCGAGCGACTTCTCCTGGAAGGTCCTGCGCCGGCTGTTGCCGCACAGCGACCGAGAGAACTGGCCGGCGGCCTGGCAAAGGCTGATCGCGGAAGGCGGCTCCCCGGTGCCGTCCTATGCCGGGGATGGCCGCAGCCCCGGAACCGAAGACTTCCTGGCCGCCTTCGGCCGGAGCGGCAGCAACTCCCTCGCCGTGGCCGGCGAACGTACGAAAAGCGGCGCAGCGATGATCGCCAGCGATCCGCATCTGGGCGTCATGCTGCCCAATCTGTGGCTGATCGCCGGCATGCGCGCGCCCGGCATTCACGCCGTCGGCCTGATGATCCCCGGCGTTCCCGTGATGGCGCTGGGCCGCAACGAACACATCGCCTGGGGGGGCACCAGCCTGCATGCGGCCAGCAGCGACCTGTTCGATGTCACCGATCTGCCGGACGGGGAAATCGCAACGCGCGAGGAAACCATCCCCGTGCGCTGGGGCGGCGAAGGCCGGGTCACGATCCGGGAATGCGCCTACGGACCGATCATCTCCGACGCGCCCATGCTCGGGCTGCCGAAGAACCGGCCGCTGGCCATGCGCTGGATCGGCCACGATCCGAACGACGAGATCAGCGCCATGCTGGGCGTCCAGCGCGCCCGCAACTGGGACGAGTTCCGCGGCGCCCTTGACGGCTTCGCGGCGCCCGCACAGACCATGGTCTACGCCGACGTCCGGGGCCGGGTGGGCAAGGCGATCGCAGCACACCTGCCGCGCCGCGGCGCGGGTCCGCCGGCCGACATCGTCCGCAAGCGCGAGTTCCTCGACCACTGGAGCGAAATCGTCGTCGGCAGCGACTTCCCGGCGGAGTTCGCGCCCGAGCGCGGCTATGTCGCCTCCGCCAACAACCGGCCGCCGCCTTCGGACGTGCCGGTGGGCTTCTTCTTCTCCTCGAACGATCGGGTGGACCGGATGAACCGGCTGCTCGACGGCTTGAGCGAAGGCGGGCCGGATGACCTGAAGGCGCTGCAGCGCGACGTCGCCATGCCGTCCTCGGAGCGGATCCGCCGGGGCATGCTCGAGGTGCTCGACAACCAGGCAGCCGACACGCCCGACGTCGTAGGAGCGCTGGCCACGTGGAACGGCCGGCACGAAGCCGGCTCGCGCGGCGCCCTGGCCTATGAGCTGATGGTCCATCACCTGCTGCGCCACCTTCATGCCGCCTATGAACTGGCGCTCTACCTTGCGGCATGGGACCTGACCGCCCAACTGGCGCGCGATCTCGAGGAACTGCCCCGCCGGCGCCTCGAGAAGGCGGCCACAAGGGCCGCGCGGGACGCACAGTCCGATTTCAGGCGTCATCGGACATGGGGCGCGATCCACCGCATGCGCCTGGAGCATCCGTTCGCCCGGGTGCCGGTCATCGGCAGGAGCTACCGCTTCAGCGACGACGCCATCGGCGGCGGCAACGAGACATTGATGAAGACCGCTCACGGCGTGGCGCGGGACACGCACCGCGTCGGACTGGGCCAGGTGGCGCGCCATGTCTCCGACCTGTCCGACCCGGACGCCAACGACTTCTGCCTGCTGGGCGGCCAGGACGGCTGGCTCGGTTCCGACAGCTTCAACGACCAGTACACGCTCTGGCGGGAAGGACGCTATGTCCGCGTACCAATGTCGCGCTCCTCGGTAGCCCGCGAGTTCCGCCATGTGGTCACGCTGTCGCCGGCCGGCGCCGGATATGGGGAGCATCGCCATGGCTGAGGCCCGTCAGAAAGCGCAAGACGGCCATACGGTCAGCTTCCGGAGCTGGAACCCCTACATGCCCCGGGACATGGCCGAAGGCGCGCGGGACCGGCCAATCGAGGCGCAGGGCACGCTCTATCTTCCGGCGGGCGAGGCGCCGCCCGGCGGCTGGCCGGGCGTCGTCATCGCCCAGGGTCTGGGCGGGCCGATGCGAAACAGGGAGATGGCCTATGGCCGCTGGCTGGCCGAGCACGGCCACGCGACCCTGGTGCTGGACAGCTACGCCTCCCGGAATATCCGCGGACCGGAGACATGGAAGGCGCTCAGGCTCACGACGGCGATGGTCCTCGCCGACGCATTTGGTGCGCTGGCCTATCTGGGCAGCCGTCCGGAAATCGACGGCGAGCGGGTGGCCATCAAGGGCTACTCCTATGGCGGCATGGTTTCCCAGGTGGCCGCCTTCGAGCCGATCAGGGACCTGTACCAACCCGAGGGCGGGGGCTTCGCCGCCCACATCGCCTATTACAGTTGCAGCGTCGTGCGCATGAAGGAACCCGAGACCACCGGCGCGCCGGTGCTGATCATGATCGGCGAGCGGGACCGGAACGTTTCGGTCGAGCGCACGCAGAAGATCGCCGAGGATCTGCGCCGCGGCGGATCCGATGTGCGGCTGAAGGTTTTCGACTGCTACCACCAGTGGGACGGCGACGACGTGGAACCGCGGCGTTTCGGCTTCCACCTGCGCCATTGCCACGTGGAACTGCAGCCCGACGGCGAACTGCGCGTGGAAGAATCGGGACGGAAGATCGACGGACCCCTGAGCCGGCTCCTGTTCCTGGCGACCCATGTCAGTTCGCGGGGCTATACCATCCAGAAGAACAGGGAGGTGACACGGCGGTCGAACGCGGAGGTTCTCGATTTCCTGGACGGCCTGCGCCGGGGGCCGATCAGCCGGGCAGGGCAAGCCAGGCGAGCGGGTCAGGGCCGATGACCAGTGGATGCAGCGCCAGCAAGGCCGCCCAGACGGCCAGCGCCGCCGCTGCCGGCCGATAGCCGACGCGGTCCGGGGCGCTCCCGGCGACCGGCGCTGCGGTGAGCATGTTCTTGACCAGCGCGAAGAGTGCGATTGCAGCGAAGACGGCGAACAGCAGCAGCGCCCGCGCCTGCCCGACATTCGCGAGGTGGAGCAGCGCCCAGAGCAGGATGCCGGCGCTGGCCGGGGCCGGAACAAGACGATAGAGCCAAGCCGCGCCCTTGCCCGGCGGCCGCATCAACCGCACCGCGACGAGCCAGAGCGCCAGCGGCATTGCCAGCACCGCCGCCCAGCGGGCCCAGAGCGGCGGCGACCAGACCCAGGGGCTGTCAGCGGCCCCGGCATAGGCCTGGATCACCCAGGCGACCGCAGCGAGCGAGACGAGGCTGTAGGCGATGCGGAAGGCCCTGACGCCCAGCCGCGCCAGCAGCCGTTCGCGCAGCGCCGGCAGGGACGGCGCCGCATGGGTCAGGAACAGCAGCGCCAGCGCGGCCGCCAGGTTCGTCATCGCTCCGCCTTCCTCTGTCCTGACATTTCCTCAACGCACCGGGGCCGGCGGGCGTCGCCGCCCCCGGCCCTCTTCGCGTCATGGCATCCGGTTCAGCGCGCGGCCAGCCGGTCGTCCATTTGCTGCAGCAGGGCGGACATGCGCTTGTCCGCCCGGCCCGGATGCTTCGCCTCGCGGATGGCGTCCAGGTTCGCCGTGGCGTCGCCGACCACGACAACGCCGACCATGCCCATGCCGTAGTGGGGCAGGCACTTGTAGCCGTAGACACCCTCCTCGGTGAAGGTCACGGTGACCGGCTTGTTCATCCGGCCCTTGAAAGCCTCGGCATTGGCGGGAAGCATGGACCTGATGGTTTCCGCGTTGTGGCCCTTGTCGGTGGGCAGGAAGGTCACGGTATCGCCTGGCTGGACCTCCAGATAGGCGGGCTCGAAGACCATCATGCCGTCCGCGCCGCGGTTCAGCATCTTGACCTCGAAGTCGGCGGCCGCGGCGGGCTGTACGGCGGCGGCGAGGAGACCGCCCAGCATGGCGGCGGCGATCAGGGTGCGTTTCATCTCGGGGTTCCTTTCGTCAATTGTCTTCG